>DASYSH010000267.1:0-14911 GCA_036003525.1 Gemmatimonadaceae bacterium
GACGAAGCCGAGCTTCTGGAGTCGCACCGGCTGTTCCTGACGGAGAAGGGATTTGAGGTGTCGATGGCGAGCAACGCGGCCGATGCGCTCGAGCTTCTGCGCCGCCGCGCGTTCGACCTCATGCTCCTCGACGAACAGATGCCGGGCATGCGCGGCGTCGCGCTCGTGCGCGAAGCGCGGGAACTGCTGCCGTCGCTGCCGGTCGTGATGGTCACCAAGAGCGAGGAAGACGAAACGCTGCGGGAAGCGCTCGGCGCCGATGTCACCGAGTATCTCGTAAAACCGGTGAATCCACGCCAGGTCCTCAGCGTTGTCCTGCGAATACTGGAGGGGCCGAAAATCCGTCAGCAGGCGATCGCGCGTTCGTTCGTGGAGCGGTTCCGCCAGCTGGAGCAGGTGCGTTCGCGCGATCTCGACTGGCGCGGATGGATCGAGCGGTACGGCGAGTTCGTGCAGTGGGACATCGATCTCGCGGCGGCCGGCGAAATGGGACTGTACGGCTCGCTGCGCAGCCTGTATCCCGAGATGCACCGCGATTTCGCGGCGTACATGCGCGACGTGTATCCGCGCTGGGTCAACGATCAGATCGACGGCGAGAGACCGGCGCTCTCCGTGGACGTCGTCGACGAATTCCTGCTTCCGGTCCTCGACGGCGAAAAGCGCGCGCTCTACATCGTCGTCGACTGCATGCGGCTCGACCAGTGGCGCGTCATCGAGCCGCTGCTCACGCCGCTGTTCGAAATCGACACGACCTACTATTTCTCGCTCCTGCCGACCGCGACGCCGTACTCGCGAAACGCGCTCTTCAGCGGACTGTTCCCCGGCGAAATCGCGGCGCGCTTTCCCGATTGGTGGGGCGAGAAGGAAGACGAAACGCTCAATGCGCACGAGCGCGAACTGCTCGAAGCGCATTTGAAGGATTTGCGCGGCAACACGCCCGTGCGGTATCACAAGATTTCATCGGCGTACGATTCCGATGAGCTCGAGCGCCACCTCGCGAACGCCATCGCTCCCGAGGGGATCACGGCATTCGTGTTCAACTTCGTCGATCTGCTCACGCACGGACGCAGCGACTCGGCGATTCTCTATGAGGTCGCGCGCGACGAAATCGCGCTGCGCCAGCTCACCCTCCAGTGGTTCAAGCGCTCGGCGCTGCTCGCCGTCCTCAAGGAGGCGCACCGGAAGAAAATTCCGGTGATCCTCACGAGCGACCACGGCTCGATCCATTGCAATTCTCCGGCGACCGTGCTCGCCAAGCGCGACGCCACGCCGAACCTGCGGTTCAAGTTCGGCGAGGACCTCCGCGCGGAGAATCCGGAACAGGCGCTGCTCTTCACGAACGAGGACGACCTCCGTCTTCCGCGGCGCGGAACCGGCGCGAACACCCTGCTCGCCGCGGGCGATTCGTTTTTTGTCTATCCGACGAAACTTCGCGAGTACCAGCAGCGGTATAGAGGGTCGTTCCTGCATGGAGGCGTTACGCCCGAGGAAGTGATTTTGCCGCTGTCGCTGCTCACGCCGAGGAAGTAGCCGGTGGAACTGTACCGGCGGCTCCTCGTGTTCTTGCGGCCGCACCGGATGCGGCTGGTGCTGAACATCATGTTCAATGTGATCGGCGCGGCGCTCGACGGCCTGGCGTTCACGCTGCTGATTCCGTTCCTGAATCTGCTGTTCCTCGGCGACGACAAAATCACCGGGCACACGTGGCTCGCCGGTCTGCTCCGCACGGTGATCAGCGGCCTGATCGATCCGAACGACAAGATGGCGTCGTTGCGCGCCATCAGCGTGATCATCGTGCTGATGGTGATCGTCAAGAACCTGTTCCTCTGGCTCGGCGGGCAGCTCGGGGCGTCGCTCCAGGAGCGGATCACGCGCGACCTGCGCGACACGGTGTTCCGCCACATGCAGCGCCTCCAGCTCTCCTGGTTCTCGCGAACCAAGGCCGGCCAGATCATGGCGCGCATTCTCACCGACACCGAGCAGGCGAAGGCGATCCTCGCCGAAGTCGCGACGCGCACGATTCAAAATCTTGCGCAGGTCATCATCACGATCGTGATTCTCGTCACGATGTCGCCGAAGCTGGCGCTGATTTCACTCGTGATCGTGCCGCTCATCTCGCTCCTGCTCCAGCCGCTGCTGCGCCGGCTGCGCCATGGTCACCGCAAGCTTCGCAACGAATACGGCGAGATCACGAGCGTGCTGCAAGAGGTGATTTCGGGAATTCGTCTCGTGAAGAGTTTCCGCGGCGAATATTACGAGGACGCGCGTTTCACCAGCGCGAGCGGGAATTACACCCGCGGGATGGTGCGCATCACGCGGATCTCGCTGCTGTCCGGGCCGATCACCGAAGTGCTCGGCACGATCGTCGCCGTTGTCGTTCTGGGCATCGGTGCGGAGCAGGTGTTCGCCGGGGTGCTCGATCCGGGCACGCTCATGACGTTCATGATTCTCGTGATGCGCCTGCTGCCGCCGATGAAACAGATTTCGCAGGCGCCGACGATCGCGCAGCAGTCGCTCGCAGCGGCCGAACGCCTCTTTCAGATTCTCGACGAGCCGACCGAAGAGCAGCGCGACAAAGGCACGCAAACGGCGAGCGAGCTCAAGGATGCGATCGAGTTCGATCGCGTCACGTTCACGTACGGCGACGAGCCGGTGCTGACCGACGTTTCGTTCAAGGCGCGCCGCGGAGAAGTGATCGCGCTCGTCGGCGCGAGCGGCGGCGGCAAGAGCACGCTCGTGGATCTCATTCCGCGATTCATCGAACCGACGTTCGGTTCGGTCAAGCTCGACGGCATCGACACGCGCGACATCACGCTCGCGTCCCTGCGATCGCTGACCGGCATCGTCAGCCAGGACACGGTGCTCTTCAACGACACCGTTCGCGCCAACATCGCGTACGGGTCGGCGAATCAGTACAGCAATGCGCAGATCGAGGCGGCGGCACGCGCGGCGAATGCGCACGGGTTCATCAGCGAGCTTCCGCAGGGCTACGACACGGTGCTCGGCGAGCGCGGGACGCGCCTCTCCGGCGGCCAGCGCCAGCGCATCGCGATCGCGCGCGCTCTCCTGATCGATCCGCCGGTGCTGATCCTCGATGAGGCGACGTCCGCGCTCGACACCGAGAGCGAACGGCTGGTGCAGGAGGCGATCGACCGGCTGCTCGAAGGCCGCACGGTATTCATGATCGCGCACCGGCTGTCGACGATCACGCACGCGACGCAGATCCTCGTGCTCGAGCACGGGCACATCATCGAGCGCGGAGCGCACGGCGAATTGCTCGCGCTTGGCGGGGCCTATGCGCGGCTGCACGGACTGCAGTCGCGCGACTTCGCGGCGACGTAACGGGCGATGCGTGTCTGCTTCTACCACGCCGAGCCGGAGTGGTCGGGGCGCGCGAGGGCATTTGCCGACGCGGCGGTGGCGCTGCGCGCGCGGGGATACGAGGTGACGTTCGTGTGCGAACGCGGCAGCGCGGTGCAGCGCAGGCTCACGGTGGCGGGACACGACGCCATCGGCATTCGCACCCGCGGCATGTGGCCGGGCGTCGCGTTCCGGCTCGGCCGGGTTCTGCGCCGCAATTTCTCCGAAGCCGTGTTCGTGCATTCGGAACGCGAACAGCTTCAGGCCGCCGCCGCGGCGCGATTCGCCGACCGCGGCGCGATCGTCCGGCGCATGCCGCCGTTCGGCAGTCTCACGCTCGGCGCCGACGCGCGTTTTGCCGCGCGCATCGCGGCGACCGGATTTCTCTTTGTATTCGACGCTGATTTGCGCGCGGCGCGGCCGCCCGCGCGCGCTCTCGAACCGTTCGTCGCGCCGCCCGCCGTCGTGCCGGTGCCCATGACGCCGGCCATCGTGCGCGGTGATGCGGCGAGGCACATCGTGTGTTTTTTCGGCGTCGAGAGCCGCGGCGCCGCGTCGGTCGCGCTGCGCACCGCCGCGCTTCTGGCGGAACGGCATCGCGAAATTCGCTTCACGCTGCTCGGTCCCGTCGACAAACGCGAGGCGCTGAAGCTGCAGTGCGCGGCGCTCGGCATTGTCGATCGCGTCGAGTTGCCGCTCGCGGACGCCACGGAGCGATCCGATCGCGCGGCTATCGCCGGAGCCGATTTCGGGTGGGTGCTTTCGGGCGGTGACGACGGCATGTTCGCGATGCTCGATTGTTTTGCGGCCGGCGTGCCGGTGGTAACGGAACAGAATCCGCTTTCGGGCCGGCTCGTGCGCGACGGAGAAACCGGCGTGCTCACCGGTACCATCGACCCCGCGGAATCCGCCGCCGTCTTCGCGGGACTTCTCGCCGATCCCGTGCGGCGCGATCGCCTCGCGCGCGGGGCGATCAAAGCGGCGGCTGCGTGGCCGTTCGACGCGATGACCGACGGCTTTGTGCGCGCGATCACGGCCGCGCGCGACCGCACGCGGTGGCGCGGCTGATCCGCGTGTAACTTTCGGCGTGCCTCCTACGCTCGTTCACCGTCTCGAATACGCCGCGCTCCGCGCGTTCAACGGTCTGCTGTCGCTCCTCGACATTCGCAGCGCGTCACGGGCCGCCGGCTCGTTCGCCGAACTCGGATACGCTCCGCTCGGGATCCGGCGCGGCGTCACGGAGCGTCAGATCGCCGCGGCCTTCCCCGAATGGAGCGCCGAGAAGGTCGAGGCGACGGCGCGGGAGTCATACCGGAATCTCGGACGCGTCGCGATCGAAGCGACGAGGGTGTCGCGCGGCGGCCCGCAGGATGTGCTTGCGCTGTTCGGGCCCTCGCCCGGCTGGGCAATAGTCGAAGCGGCGATGGCGAAAGGAAAAGGCGTGATCTTCGTCGCGGGGCACCTCGGAAATTGGGAACTCTCCGGTGCGTACGTGGCCGCGCGGGGTGTTCCCGTGCATCCGATCGCGCGGGGAATGTCGAATCCGCTTTCCGACGCGTATTTCCGGCGCACGCGCGAGCGGCTGGGCATGCACATCATGCACGATCAGGAGGCGGTCCGTCGCGTGCCGCGCGTTCTTCGCGACGGTCAAACGGTTGGATTTCTCTCCGATCAGGCGACGGTCGGCCTGGCGTCGACGTTCGTGCCGTTCTTCGGACGGCCGGCGAAAACTCCGCGCGGCGCCGCCGTGTTCGCGCTGCGCGGCGACTATCCGGTGCTGCTGATCCAGGCCGTCCGTCAGCCCGATGGCCTCTACGAATTCGTAGCCGAGGAAATCCCGGTCGTCCACACCGGCGACCGCGAGCACGATGTCGACGAGGTCATGCACCGATTTTCAGAGGCGCTCGAGCGCTGGGTGCGCAGATATCCCGGACAATATTTTTGGCAGCATCGCCGGTGGAAGCATCAGCCCGACGACACGCCGCCCGAACTGAGGGAGCCATGACCTACGATCTGAAGGCGCTGCGTACGCGGGAGTTTCCATGGGCCGAACGCGGCGAATCGATCTATATGGATCACGCGTCGACCGGGCCTCTGCCGGCGCGCACGCGCGCGGCGATCGAATCGCTCGGCGGCCGGCGCGCGGAACCGTGGCGTCTTACGCCGGATGACTACTACCCGGTGCATGCGAAGTCGCGGGAGAAATGCGCGCAGCTGATTGGCGCGACGCCCGATACGATCGCGCTGATGACGAACACGTCGCATGGCGTGAATCTGGCGGCGCGGTCGCTTACGTACGGCCGGGGCGACGTGATTCTCTCGACGCATGGCGAGTTCCCCGCGAATATTTATCCGTGGATGGCCGCGGCGCGCGCGCGCGGCGCAGAGTTTCGGCTGCTGCCGCTCGTCGGGGACTGGCCGGATGAAGCCGCGCTGATGCGCGCGATCGAGACCGATCCGAAGGTGAAGGTCGTTTCTGTTTCGTGGGTGAGTTTTTGGAGCGGCCACCGGTTTGACATTGCGGCGATCGGCGCGGCGTGCCGCGCGCGCGGAATCAAATTTTTCGTCGATGCGATCCAGGGCGTCGGCCCTCTGGCGCTCGATGTGATTGCGGCGAATGTCGATATTCTCGCGTGCGGCGCGCAGAAATGGCTCGTGTCGCCGTGGGGCGTCGGTTTTACGTATGTGCGCAAAGAGCTGATCGACCAGCTCGAGCCGGAGGAAGTCGGCTGGTGGGCGCAGGCGTCGAGCGGGGACTACGCGAAGTTTCTCGACTACGATCCCACGTGGGCCGGCGACGCGCGTCGCTTTGAAGTGATCACGCTCGATTTCGTCGGGTTCAACGCGATGGCGGAGTCCGTTGGATTGCTGCTTGAACTCGGCCCGGACAATATCGCGGCGCACGTGAAGTCGCTCGCCGATCGCGCGAGCGCGTTTGCCGATGCAACGAAAGGCGTCGAGTTCGTCACGCCGCGCGAGGCATCGCGCAGGGCGGGAGTGCTGGCATTTCGCACGAAGGATGTGACGGCATCCAGCGAGCGGTTGAAGGCGGCGAACGTCACGCACAGCGTGCGCACCGGGTGCATCCGGCTCGCGCCGCATTTTTACAACACAATCGAAGAACTCGAGACCGCGCTGGCGCTGCTGGCCTAGCCGGCGGCGCTGCGCGGCGTGGCGCTGCTACCAGCGCACGCCGACCGAGACGCCGAACGCTTTCGCGTGCGGCTCGCTCGTGCCGATGTCGTAATTCGCGCGGGCGAAGACCCGCTGCCACGGTGTGAGCAGCAGTCCCCCGCGGACGATTCCGCCGTCACCCGATCCGTCGAACCACGAATGCTGCCAGTCCGCGAAGAGCGCGAGCTTTGCGGCATCGCCGGTGCCCACCAAATCGGCGGAGATACCTACGAGTGCGCCGGTGGCGTTCAATGACGTGGCCGGTACACCCTCGGCGGACGGCTGGTTGCCCTGAGTGCGGCTGCCCGCGGCGCAAACGTGGAAGCGTCCAAGGGACGGGGTGCTGATGCCGATGAGCGCGTCGCCGAAATAACCCGGCTTGCTCAGAAGCGCCGTGTGTGAGTCCTCGCGGCCGCCCTCGACCGAGATGAAAAGGGGAGTCGATCCGATGGCCGACGCGACGCCCAATGAGACCGTCGAGGCGCGACCAGGGGAGTTCTGCAGGTAGGTCGCATTCAGCGACACGCGGGCCGGAAGCCCGATGCACTGCTGAGACTGCGCGACACCGGCGGCGCATATGGAGAGAAGAACCGCCCACAGAATGATGCGAAACCGGCTGGAGTTGGCCGGCAGCTGAACGGGTCCACTTAATCTCATGTGGCTCATAGGATTATGTAGTATTGACCGATGTCAGTTGATTTTTCTGATGCGATTACGTAATATCGACCGATTGCCAGTGCACCGTCTATCAAGTAATATAACATCGCTCAGTCGTAAAACACAATCGGTCCCTCGGTCGATGACTAACTCACGGAACTCCGGCGTTTCATCGCGGCGCGCTCTTTTCGCGGCTCTCATCGTACTCGTGAGCTGCATGGACGGCACTGCGCCGACCGGGCCGACACCGACCCAGGCAAATGCGATTCACGTCGCGATTGGTCCGGCGCTCGTGACCGTTGGCGCGACAGCTTCTGCGAGTTTGCAGGCGCCGATTGGAGTTTCGTTCGTTCCGGGTTCGTTCGTGTGGTCGGTCACGCCCTCGAATGCCGCCGATGTCGTGCTCGTTCCCGGCCGGGAAGATTCGGTTCAGCTCGTGCTGAAGACGGCGGGTACCGCGAGCGTCGCCGTTCACTATAAGGTTGATGCTGGTTCTGGAGCCGATGTCGTCGGCGGTGCCGCGACGGGTCTCGCGCCGGGCGGCAATGGAGTTGCGGCGTCGCGAAGCGCGCCGTTGTACATCGCGGCATTCGGTGGGCGCACCGATTCGACGATGGCAGCATCAGGCGCCACCGGTGGTTCATCGATCGCGCGCGCGACGATCATCGGCGAGGGACGCGACTCGACAATTCTGGGCGTCGACGGCTTCTCGGCGATTTACGCAGAATCCGGCATCACAGATCCGGGCTTCGACTGGGTCGTGCATGGCAGCGGCGCAATCGGTCTCAATCCGCCGCCGGGCTCGTCGATCGTCAACGCGTTGCGTGCCACTGTCGGCACCACGCCGGCTTCGACCAACGTCTCGCAGGCAACCGCACCGGTCCGCACGGCGACGACGCTGCAGCCAACGATTGGAATCGTGACGATCCACACCGGCGTCGACACGGTGATCATGACGCACCGCAGCTGCGTCGGCTCGTGCGCCGATACGCTGATCGTCAGCGTCGCGAACTCGCCCAAGTCGCTCCGCGTGGAGTCCGCTTCCCCCAAGACGCTTACCGTTGGATTGGCTGCGAACCCGCCGATCATGGTGGACTTGCTCGACGTCGGCGGACAGATCACGCCGGTCACCGGCACCGTCGTGACCGCGGCGCCGTCGACGGGTCTCACCCTGCTTGCCGGCGCCACCGCGTCGACGACCGCGGGCGTTGCGCCGTTTTCGGCGCTGACCGCGGTCGGAAAAGTCGGCCAATACCACCTCCTGTTCAGCACGACGACCGGCACCACGCCCGTCGACTATGTGATCAACCTCGTGGCCGGTGCGCCGGTCTCGATGGGATTCGTCACGCCGTTCCCGTCGGCATGGCCGGATGGCACGGCGATACTCCCGTGTCCGTCGGTCGCACTCTTTGACGTTTCCGGAAATCAGATCGCGCCGGCCGGCGTCACGGTTTCGCTCGCCGGCGCCGCCGGCGGCGTCGGCACCGCGACAACCGACGCCAACGGCCTCGCCACGTTCTGCGGCGTTCAGCTCCCGGCGGGCGCAGGCGATGCAACGTTCACGCTCTCCGCTCAGGGTGGTCTCAACACGGCGGTCACCGTTCACCGCGCGAGCAGCGCCGTGCGCATCGCCGTCACGCCGCCGTCGGCGTCCGCGGTCGTCGGCGGCAGCGCGACGTTCGTCGCGACGGCCCAGGATGCAAACGGCACCGCCGTCGCGCCGTTCGCGATCACGTGGAGCAGCAGCAACACGGCCATCGCGACGGTCGATGCCGCGGGCGCCGTGCGCGCCGTGGCCGTCGGAACCGTCACGATCACGGCAGCGGGTTCCGGGCTGACCGGCACCGCGCAATTCTCGGTTGTTCCTGGCGCCGCTGATCCGGGCAAGTCGACGATTGCAATCAGTTCATCGATTCTGAATCCGCTGGGTCAGGCAACGGTGACGATCGTCGTGCGCGACGCGCTCGGCAACATCATCACCAGTGCGACGCCGGCGATGTTCGCCGCGTCTGTGAACAATGGATCGTTGGGTACGTTCACGTGCGTCAACGGGACGTGCACGGCGCTTTACACTGCGCCCGCGACTGCGGGCACGGCGCAGATCAACGTGTCGTTCGGTCTCGCGCCGATCTCGAATCCGCTGCCGGCGATCACGATCCAGGCCGGCGCAGCGACCAAGCTCGCCCTGACGACGAGCGCGGCGACGGCGGCGAGCGGCGCGCCGTTTGGAACACAGCCGGTGGTCACGGTTCAGGATGCGAACGGCAACACGGCGACGACGAGCACGTCGCCGGTGACGATGACGGTTAGCACGGGCGGCACGGTCGTCGGCACCGCGACGGTGAACGCGGTGGCGGGCGTCGCGACGTTCACCAACGTCGGACTGAGCGGACTCGTGGGCCCGTATACACTGACGTATTCGGCCGGCGGCCTGACGTCCGCCACGCAGTCGATCACGCTCGGCGCCGGCGCTGTGAGCGCCGCGACGTCGACGCTCACGCTCAGCCCGACATCGGTCGCGCCCGGCGGGAATTCGACAGTCACTGTGACACTGAAGGATGCGAGCGGCAACATCGTGACCGGCGCAACGGCGGCCGCGTTCGTCGCGACGCCAAGCGCCGGTTCGATCGGTGCCTTCACGTGCGTGAACGGTGTTTGCACGGCGACGTACACAGCCCCGGTCACGGCGGGTACGCCGACGATCGGCGTCACGATCGGCGGTCTCGCGGCCAGCGGCAGCCCGGCGACGATCACCGTCGCGGCGGGCGCGGCGACACAGCTCGTGCTTACGACGAATGCGGCGGGCGCAGCCAGCGGCGTCGCGTTCACGACGCAGCCGGTGGTGACGGTGAAGGACGGAAGCGGGAATTCCGTGACGACGAGCACGGCCGCAGTGACGATGACGGTGAGCGCGGGCGGCACCGTGATCGGCACGGCGACCGTAAACGCGGTTGCGGGCGTCGCGACATTCAGCGGCGTGGGCATCAGCGGCACGGCCGGAACGGCTTACACGCTGACATTCGCGAGCGCCGGTCTGACCTCGGCGACGCAGACCATCACGCCGGTCGCCGGCGTCGCGAGTCAACTCGTGATCACCGGCGCGGCCACGCAGATCGCGGGCGCGGCGCAGACGATCACCGTGACGGCGCAGGACGCCAGCGGCAACACGGCGACGACCTACACCGGCGCGAAGAACCTGACATTCAGCGGTGCGAGTGTGGCGCCGTCGGCCGCGACGCCGACGCTTGCCGCGACGGCGTTCGGCACCGCGACGAGCGTGACGTTCACGAACGGCGTCGCCACGGCGTCGATGGTGCTGGTGAAAACGGAGACGGCAATCGTCGCGACAACCGACGGAACGCTGAGCGCCGCGACCACCAACAGGCTCACCGTCGTGGTGAGCGCGGGCGCAGCGAGCGCCGCGACTTCGACTGAGACCCTGAGTCCGACGAACGTCGCGCCGAACGGCACGTCGACCGTCACGGTCACCGTGAAGGATGCGTTCGGCAACATCGTCACCGGTGCGACGTCGGCGGTGTTCGTGGCCACGCCGAGTGCCGGCTCGGTCGGCGCATTCACCTGCGTGAGCGGCGTCTGCACCGCGACGTACACGGCTCCGGCCACGGCGAGCTCGCCGACGGTCGCCGTGACAATCGGCGGCACGGCCGTCGGTGGGAGCCCGGCGACGCTGACAGTGAGCGCCGGTGCGGCGACGAAGCTGACCCTGACGACGAGCGCCGCAGGCGCGGCGAGCGGAGCGGCGTTCACGACGCAACCCGTCGTCGCAGTGCAGGATGCGTCCGGTAACGTCGTCACGACGAGCACCGCCGCCGTCACGATGACGGTCAGCGCGGGCGGCACCGTGGTCGGCACGGCGACCGTCAACGCCGTTGCGGGCGTCGCGACATTCAGCGGAGTCGGCATCAGCGGCACCGCGGGCACGGCGTACACGCTGACGTTTGCGAGCGGTGGCCTGGCCTCGACGACGCAGAGCATCACTCCTGTCGCGGGTGTGGCGAGTCAACTCGTGATCACGGGCGCGGGCACGCAGATCGCGGGCGCCGCGCAGACGATCACCGTCACGGCGCGCGACGCCAGCGGCAACGCGGCGACGACGTACACCGGCGCGAAGAGCCTGACGTTCAGCGGCGCGGCCGTATCGCCGAACAGCACGAAGCCGACTGTGGCAGCGACGGCGTTCGGCACGAGCACGAGCCTGACCTTTACGAATGGCGTCGCAACGGGATCGATGATCCTGACGACGGTTGAAACCGCGGTGGTTGCAACGACCGACGGCACATTGAGCGCCGCGACGACCAACAGACTGACCGTCGTAGTGAGCGCGGGCGCCGCGAGTGCGGCGACGTCGACGGAATCGGTGAGCCCGACGAGTCTGGCCCCGAACGGCACGGCGACGGTCACCGTCACCGTGAAGGACGCGCTCGGCAACATCATCACCGGCGCGACGTCGGCAGTATTCGTGGCGACGCCGAGTGCCGGCTCGATCGGCGCGTTCACCTGCGTGAATGGTGTCTGCACCGCGACGTACACGGCGCCTGCGACGGCGGGAACGCCGACGGTGGGCGTGACGATCGGGGGCACCGCGGTAAGCGGCAGCCCGGTCGGCGTGACCGTCAGCGCAGGCGCTGCCGCGAAGCTCGCGTTGACGACGAATGCGGCCACCGCAGTGAGCGGCGCCGCGTTCGGAACACAGCCGGTCGTCGCGATTCAGGATGCGGCGGGCAACGTGACGACGAGCACCGCATCGGTGACGATGACGGTGAGCGCGGGCGGCACGGTCGTTGGAACGGCGACCGTGAGCGCAGTCGCCGGCGTCGCGACCTTCACGAATGTCGGACTCAGCGGCCTCATCGGCAGCTACACGCTGACGTTCGCCAGCAGCGGCCTGACTTCGGCGACGCAACCGGTGACGCTCGTCGCAGGCGCGGCGACTCAGCTGGCGATCACCGGCACGGGCACGCAGACCGCCGGCGTCGCGCAGACGATCACGGTGACGGCACAGGACGCGAGCGGCAACACTGCGACGACGTACACCGGCGCGAAGAGCCTGACATTCAGCGGCGCATCAGTTTCGCCGAACAGCACGAAGCCGACGGTTGCGGGCACGGCGTTCGGCACGGGCACGAGCCTGACATTTGCAAGTGGCGTGGCAACGGGATCGATGATCCTGTCGACCGTCGAAACGGCGATTGTCGCAACGACGGATGGAACGCTGAGCGCAACGGGTGGCAACCGCCTGAGCGTCGTGGTGAGCGCCGCTGCGGCGAACGCGACGACGACGACGGAATCGGTGAGCCCGGCGAGCGTCGGCCCGAGCGGAACGGCGACGGTCACCGTCACGGTGAAGGACGCCTTCGGCAACATCATCACGGGCGCAACCTCGGCCGCGTTCGTCGCGACGCCGAGCGCCGGCTCGATCGGCACATTCACCTGCGTGAGCGGGGTCTGCACGGCGACGTACACGGCGCCGGCGACGACGAGTTCGCCGACGATTGCCGTCACGGTCGGCGGCACCGCGGTGAGCGGAAGCCCGGCGACGGTCACGGTGATTGCGGGCGCGGCGACACAGCTCGCATTGACAACGAGCGCCGCCGGCTCGGCGAGCGGCGCGGCGTTCACGACACAGCCGGTCGTCGCGATCAAGGATGGATCGGGCAATATCGTGACGACGAGCAGTGCCTCCGTCGCGATGACCGTGAGCGTCGGCGCAACGACGCTTGGCACGACGACCGTGGCCGCGGTCTCCGGCATCGCAACGTTCACCGGCGTCGGCATCAACGGCACCGCGGGCACGGCATACACGCTGACGTTTGCGAGCGGCGGCCTGGCCTCGGCGACGCAGAGCATCACGCCGACCGCCGGCGCGGCCACACAGCTCGTGATCACGGGCAGCGGTACGCAGACGGCGGGCGTCGCGCAGACGATCACCGTCACGGCGCGCGATGCGAGCGGCAACGCGGCGACGACGTACACCGGCGCGAAGAGCCTGACGTTCAGCGGCGCGGCCGTATCGCCGAATAGCACAAAGCCGACGGTCGCGGGCACCGCATTCGGCACGAGCACGAGTCTCACGTTTGCGAGCGGTGTCGCAACGGGATCGATGATCCTGTCCACTGTTGAAACCGCCGTGGTCGCGACAACCGACGGCACGCTCAGCGCGACAGGCGGAAACCGGTTGAGTGTCGCTGTGAGTGGCGCAGCAGCGAGCGCGACGACATCGACTGAGTCTGTGAGCCCGACGGCCCTTGGTCCGAACGGCACCGCAACCGTGACGGTGACGGTGAAGGATGCGTTCGGCAACATCCTGACCGGAGCGACGTCGGCCGTCTTCGTCGCGACGCCGAGCGCGGGTTCGATCGGCACGTTCACATGCGTGAACGGTGTGTGCACGGCGACGTACACGGCACCGGCGACGGTAGGCTCGCCGACGATCGGCGTCACGATCGGCGGCACCGCAGTCAGCGGCAGCCCGGCGACGGTGACGGTGACCGCGGGTGCGGCGACACAACTCGTGATCACCGGTACGGGCACGCAGACGGCGGGCGTCGCGCAGACGATCACGCTCACGGCCCAGGATGCGAGCGGCAACACCGCGACGACGTACACCGGCGCGAAGAGTCTGACCTTCAGCGGCGCAGCAATCGCGCCGAATAGCACGAACCCGACGGTGTCGGCCACGAACTTCGGCAGCGCGACGAGCGTCACGTTCACCAACGGCGTCGCGACGGCATCGATGGTGCTCGTGAAGACGGAAACAGCGGTAGTCGCGGCGACTGACGGCACGCTGAGCGCGACGGGCGGCAATCGCCTGACCGTGGTGGTGAGCGCGGCCGCGGCGAGCGCGACGACAACGACGGAATCGGCGAGCCCGACAAGCGTCGGTCCGAGCGGCACGTCGACGGTGACCGTGACAGTGCGCGATGCGTTCGGCAACGTCATCACGGGTGCGACGTCGGCAATCTTCGTCGCTACACCGAGTGCCGGCTCGCTCGGCACGTTCACCTGCGTGAGCGGCGTCTGCACGGCGACGTACACCGCCCCCGCGACCGCGAGTTCGCCGACGATTGGCGTCACAATCGGCGGTACGGCGGTCAGCGGCAGCCCGGCGACCGTGACCGTCGTTGCCGGACCGGCGAGTCAGATCGCCATCAACGCGGGCAACGCGCAGACGGCCACGGCGGGTGCCGCGGTGGCGGTCGCGCCGAGTGTGATCGTGAAGGACGCGAGCAACAACCCGGTGAGCGGCGTGAGCGTGACGTTTGCGGTCGCGACGGGCGGTGGGTCGGTGACAGGCGGATCGGCGACGACGAACGCGAGCGGCATCGCGACCGTCGGCAGCTGGACGCTTGGCACGACGGCCGGCGCCAACTCGATCACCGCGACGTCGACGGGCCTCACCGGCTCGCCGCTCACGTTTACTGCGACTGGCGTGGCGGGAGCTGCAACGCAGATCGCCATCAACGCGGGCAACGGTCAGTCCGCGACTGTCGGCACCGCAGTGACGACGGCGCCGAGCGTGATCGTGAAGGACGCCAACAACAATGTGGTTTCCGGCGTAAGCGTGACCTTCGCGGTCGCGACCGGCGGCGGATCCGGCACGGGACTCTCCGCGACGACCAACGCGAGCGGCATCGCCACGGTCGGCAGCTGGACGCTCGGCACGACGGTGGGAAGCAATACGCTGACCGCGACATCGACC
>DASYSH010000268.1:0-5725 GCA_036003525.1 Gemmatimonadaceae bacterium
CCGAGCAGTAGCCGCCAGACTCCGCGCCGAAGTCGATCAGGAGGAGTTCGCCGGATTGAACTGCGCGCGCGGATGATCGGGCGTGCGGGAGCGCGGAGCGATCTCCTCCGGCGACGATTGTCTCGAACGGGTGCGCCTCGCTGCCACACGAGCGCAACTCTCCCTCGAGCAGCCCGCAGATCGCAAGCTCGCTCATTCCAGTCTTCACTTGCTTTATCGTGCGCTCGAGCGCGAGCTCCGCGATGCGCGCCGCCTCGCGAATGTGCGCGAGTTCACCTTCGTCTTTCCGCTCGCGGAGCGACTCAACGAGATTCACGGCCGGCCGCCACTGCCAGCGCGCGCCGCCCTGCGGCGGTTCGATGAGCCGGTGGAAATCGGCATGCGTGACGTGTGCGGACTCGAACGCGAGTGTTTCGACCTCATGCATCGCGGGGAGTTCGGCCCATAAGCGCGACCAGAGAGAAATCGGCTCGATGATCACCCGCGCCACGCCGCCAACCTCGGCGTTCGCCTGGATCGAATAGCGGAAGTCGGTGAGCAGCAGCGCATCCGACGCAGTCACGAGCAGCAGCGCGCTCGATCCGGAAAACCCCGTCAGATAATGGATATTCGATAGCGAACTCACGAGGAGCGCGTCGAGCTTTGCGGTCTTGATCGCGACGCGAAGCGCGCCGAGGCGCCGCTCGCGCGCGGCGGTCATCGCTTTGGGCTGCGCAGCGAGTTCACGAGACCGCGAAGCGACATCTCGTAACCGGGCGCGCCGAATCCGCACAGGAAACCATGCGCGCCGGCGGCGAGCACCGATTTGCGCCGCTCAGGTTCGCGCGCAAAAATGTTGCTCAGATGCACTTCCACGTAGGGCACTTTCACGGAGCTGAACGCGTCGCCGAGCGCGAGGCTCGTGTGCGTCCATGCGCCGGCGTTGATCACGATGCCGTCTGCTTTCTTGCGCAGCCCGGGCGCAACGCCGGCTGCGGCGGCGCGCCCACCGAGCGCGTGAATCGCGTCGATGAGATCGCCTTCATGATTGAACTGCGCGAACGCGAGTTCGACGTCGAGTTCGGCCGCAACGTCGCGAAGGCGCGCCTCGATCTCGTTGAGCGTCGTGGTACCATAGACTTCAGGTTCGCGCGTGCCGAGGAGGTTGAGGTTCGGTCCGTTGAGAACCGCGATCAAAAGACTCACGGTTTTTTCAGCTGCGAGAGCCAGGACTGAAACTGCTGCAGTTCGGCCGGACTTCCCGGCTCACCGGCGGGCGCGGTCTGCTGCGGCGCCGGCGGCGCACCGCTGTCGGTCCCCTCCGTCGAGAAGAACTGGTCGAATCGCAGCGTCTGCGACTGGCGCGGAACCGCGCCGGTCGCGCGTGACTCCGCTTCCTGAAAAACCGAGTCGAGCGAAAGTTCGGTCGCGGCCTGCGCAGTCGGCTTGCCCTTCACCGCTGCCGCGCCCATCTCGGCGGCGCCCGCGACCTGCGCGAACGCAAGAGCGATGTGCTCGTCGTAATCCGAAATCGAACCGCCCGCAAACAGTTCGTCGAGCGAACGCACGTGCGCGGCATCGACGATCGCCGCGGTCGGCGCCGGCGCCGCGACCTGCGGCGCGGGAGCGCGTTCCGCCGACGCACCGTTCGATGACGCACCATTCGACGAGCGCGCCCCTCCGATGCCCTGCACCGCGCGCCGCGCGGCGAGCGCGGCGAAATACGAACGCGCCGTGTGCTCCGATGATTCGCGCTCCGCCGCGGGTGCCGGCACCACGTCGAGCGAAAGGCTGATGCGATCGCCGCGCGCGAGCCTGCGCACGCGCTCTCTCAGCTTCTCATCATCCGGAAATTGCGCGGAGAGCTGACGGTAAACCTCGAGCGCCTCCGCGGTGAACCCCTGGGCCAGATACAATTCGGCCATCGTCTCGGTGACGAACGGCGCAGCGGGCTCCGCGGGAATCGAATCACCGAAGAGCATATCCATGCTGTCGTCTTGCGCGACGATCTCTTGCGGTTCGGCGATGGGCGTGATCGTATCGCTGAGCGGGGGAAGATCATCTTCCGCGGGCGTCGCCTCCCACACGAGCGAATCGGACGCACCGGTATCCTGCGGCATGTCCGAGAACGGATCGACCATCATGTCACCGAGCGGCGCGATCGTCTCGTCGGGCACCGCTTTCATCGGCGCGATCGGCGTGCCGCGATGGACGTCGTCGAAACTGAGGAACTCCGTGTCCACGCCGAGTTCCGCGCTCGGACGCGGAGCCTTTGGCGTCGCCGGGGTTGCGTCCGGGATCGAATCGAAATCGATGGCGAGGTCCATGAGACCCGCATCGGGTGGCGGTTCCGTCGCGACAGGCGGCACTCCAACGACCGGGGTCCGCGTCGTGTTCACCGCCTCGATCGCGATCGTCGGCGTCTCAGCCTGAACGCGTGGCGTCGACAACGGCGTGATGACCTGGGGCGGCTTGAAATCGCCGGCATCGGCCTCGCGCGCCGGCATCGATTCTTTCGACGCGATCGGCGCGCCGATCGCGTCTTTCTTCGCCTGCTCGTCGAGACTCGCGAGCAGGGCGATGATTTCGTCATTGCGCGGGTCGGCATCGAGGACGCGGGTATACCATTCGCGCGCCTGATCGTTTGCGCCGTTGGTGCATGCGATATCGCCGAGGTGGCGAAGCGCGATGAGATTTTCCGGATCGAGCGCGAGCGCCGCTTCGAACGTTCCCTTGGCTTCGTCGTAGCGGCCGGCTTCGAAAAGCGCCTGACCATATACGACGTGACCATTCATGTTCTGCGGCTGTTCGGCGAGATGCGTCTGGCAGAGGGTGATAGCCTGCTCGAGATCGCCGGCTTTCCGATATTCATTGGCGAGCGACGCGAAAAACCGGCGAGGGTTTTCGTCGTAGCGTTTCTTCAACTCGTCGATGCGATCGGAAGAAGGCACTGCAGACCGGATTCGGGTAGAACGTCTGACAGCTATTGGCCAACAGCTGTCAGGTAACAGCTATCAGTCTAGCGGGGTATTGTACTGACTGGCGAGTGCAGATTGCCGTAATCAGCAATGTACGCGCCACGCTCAGCGCCAGTCAATCAGAAGTGGCTGAGTCCCTTGATTTTAGCCCCTGCACGCCGGTATTTTTTAAGGCTCTGTCCGACCCCTGTACACCACGGAATTTTGCAAGGGAGTACCGCACGTGCTTCAACAGATGCGGAACAACGCGAAGTGGATCTGGATTGTCATCGTCGTCGCCTTCGTCGGCGGCTTCTTGCTCTATCAGACATCCGGCCTGTCAGGCCGCGCGGCGATCACCACCTCGACCGCCGTCGGTAAAGTGAACGGGACGGAGATCTCGTACCTCGGATGGCAGAACCGGACCGCGCAGCTCGTGCAGCAGCAGGAGCAGCAGCTCGGCCGCGGGCTTACGCTCGACGAGCGCGCCCAGATGGAGACACAGGCGTTCAACGATCTCGTCAGCGACATCCTGTTGAAACAGGAATACGACAAGCGGTCGATCCGCGTGACGGACGACGAGATCATCGCCGCCGCCAAGACTTCGCCGCCGCCGCAGTTCCTCAATCAGCCGGAACTCCAGACGGACGGCCAGTTCGACCCGAGCAAATATCAGCGTTTTCTCTCGAGCCCCACGGCGCGCCAGCAGGGACTGCTCGCCAACCTCGAGAATTACTATCGCGACGAGTTGCCGAAGCAGAAGCTCTACAACCAGATCGCGGGCGATATTTTCGTTTCGGACACGCGCCTCTGGACGGTGTTCAAGGATGCGCATGACTCCGCGACCATTTCGCTCGTGACGTTCAAGCCGGACGTCACGCAGCAGGTGAAGGACGCAGTGACGGACGCCGAGCTTCACACATACTACGACGCGCATACGAAGGACTTCGACCGCGTCGGGCATGCGACGCTGGCGATCGTGACGATTCCCCGCCGCGCGACGGCGGCCGACACGGCCGAGACGCTGAAGAAGGTTCAGGCGATCCGCGCGGAAATCGCGAAGGGCGCGAAGTTCGAAGATGTCGCCAAGCGCGAGTCGGAAGACACTGTCAGCGGAAATCAGGGCGGCAAACTTCCAAAGGCGCCGAAAGGAACGTTCGTGGCGCAGTTCGAAGACGCCGCGCGCAAACTTTCGGTGGGTGAAATCTCCGGACCGGTGCTCACGCCGTTCGGATATCACATCATCCGCCTCGACTCGAAGAAGGGCGACACGCTCGAGCTCCACCACATCTTGAAGGTCATCAAGCAGGGCGATACGGCGGCGATGAAATCGGACAAGCAGGCCGATGATCTCGCGAAGATGGCAGCGAGCGCGACGGAGCCGGTGAAGTTCGACAGCGCCGCGAAGAAGCTCGGCCTGCTCGTCTCGCGCGTGAACGTCGAGGAAGGCCAGCCGGCCCTCTATCTGAATCACGTTGTGCCGAGTGCGAGCGCATGGGCGTTCGGCGGCGCGAAGGTCGGAGAGTCGAGCGATTTGTTCGACGACGATCAGGCGTACTATCTCGTGCGGCTCGACTCGCTCGCGCCCGGGGGTGCCCAGCCGTTTTCAGCGGTGAAGGATCAGATTCGCGATATCGTCGCGCGCCAGAAGGCAGTCGATGCGCAGATGCCGAAGGCGAAAGCGTTCGCGGCTTCGGCGGCGTCGAGTTCGCTCGAGGCGGCGGCCAAGACCGCCGGCATGACTGTGGCGAAGGTCGGGCCGTTCGCGCGGAGCACGCAGGTTCCCGAACTCGGAATGCTGAGCGAAGCGGTTGGCGCACCGTTCGGCGGAATCGCGATTGGCGCGGTGAGCCAGCCGATCAAGACGGAATCCGGTGTATACGTGATGCGCGTCGACAAGCGCACCGCGGCGGATTCGGCCAAGTGGATGGCGCAGAAACCGACGCAGCGGGATCAGCTTACTCGCGCCCTTCGTGAGCAGCGGATTCGGTTGTTTCTCGACGCGGTGAAGAAGGGGGCGAAGATCGACGATCGGCGGAAGTTGCTGCAGAATGCGCAGCGCAGAGCGACTACGTAACAACGATGGAAGCTGGAAGTTCGAAGATGGAAACACGAAGGCCCCGCCAAGTATGCGGGGCCTTCGTGTTTGTCAGGTCTCCCTCTTCGAACTTCGATCTAGATCAGCCGTTTCGGCTCCGCCGCCGGCGTCGACTCTTCCCGCACCGGCATCGAGGCCGACGGGAGCGAAGAATTTGAGGAAGGCTGATCGATCGAATTCTGCACTTCATTCATATTCTTCTTGAATTCCTTGATTCCCTTTCCGAACGAACCCGCGATCTCCGGGATCCGCTTCGCGCCGAACAGCAGCAGGCAGACCAGGAGAAGAAGCCCGATTTCCATCGGGCCAAAGATCGAGGCTTGAAGTGGCATACCGTCTCCTAGAAAAGCGAACGCGCAATGAGATAGGCTATCAGGACCCCGACGAGACTCAGCAGCGAAACGTCGAGCGCAATGGGCCCCAGCCCGAACTTGATTATAACCAAATCTATGTCAATGTGACCCAGTGATGGCGTCACGGCCGTCGTCAGGAACTCCTTTACGGATCCGGACGGCAGCCATTTGCGGGCCACCGCGGTCATGACGCCGCCGACCACGAACCCGCAGATCAGCACTATGGCGTGATACCCCGGCCTATGCTTCGACGATCCTTTGGGTGCCATGGTTACGACCTCCGGTCCAGAACGTACGCGATCGCGTCCGCCAGAGACTGGCGCGCCTCGCTTGCGGGC
>DASYSH010000269.1:0-9973 GCA_036003525.1 Gemmatimonadaceae bacterium
CGCCGCCAAGTCCGGACTCTCCTCCCCGCGAATGCGATGAATATTCGCGGCGCGCACCGGAACGTGCGAGAGAAGCATTTCGTCCGCCATGCGATAGTTGCTGTCGTCATGGTCGGGCGGAACACAGCGTTCATCGCCCCAGAACACGTGAACGCGCGGCCACTGCACCCGCGAGGCATACGGCGGAGTGGCCAGCAGGGCGAACAGTGCATGCGGCGTCGAGCCGCCGGAGAGCGCCACCGAAAAAGTTTCCGTGGATTCGATTGCCGCGGCGGCGCATGCGACAAAACGTTCGGCGGCGGCTGCGGTGAGCTCGTCAGCCGTCGGGAAAATTTCGACATTGCCGCGTACGGCTGGACTCATCGCGCTCCCTCCCGCACGAGCGTGTCGACCCGCCCGTCAGCATGACCGACCAGCACGCGCTCCGCGGTGCCCAGAAACAGACCGGTGTCGACGACTCCCGGAATCGCGCGGAGCAGCGACTCGAGCGCGCGCGCCGCGCGTGCATCGGCGAGCGGCGCGGGGAGCGCACAATCGAACGTGAGATTACCGTTTTCGTTTACGAGCGCCGCTCCGCCGTCGGCATCCATTCTCGCATGCGGATCGAGGCCCGCATGGCGGATCGCGCGGCACACCGGGCCCTCCGCGAACGGAAACACTTCAACCGGTATCGCGAAACGTTCGCCGAGCTGCTTCACCAATTTTTCCGCGCCGACGAGGATCACCTGCCGCGTCGAAGCAGCCGCCACGATCCGCTCGCGCAGCAGCGCACCGCCATGTCCTTTGATCAAGTCGAGGTTCGGCGCGACTTCGTCGGCGCCATCGACGGTGATGTCGAGCATTTCGGTTTCCGAAAGCGCGATCAACGGAATGCCGACTTCCCGCGCAATGACGGCGACGGCACCCGACGTCGGCACCCCCGTCACGCGAAGTCCGGCGCTCACGCGCGCGCCTAGCAGGCGAATGAACGCCGACGCCGTGCGGCCCGATCCGAGGCCGACGCGCGCGCCATCGACGATGAGTTCGATCGCGCGCGCCGCGACCGCGTCGACCGCGGGATCGCCGGAACTCACGCGGCGTTCCCGAGCATGCGGTACACGCAGCGCGCGATCATGAGCTCTTCGTCGGTGCGGATCACGCGAACGGACACCCTGCTTCCCCGCGCCGAGATCACGCCGGCGTTGCCCGCGTTCGCGGCGGCGGCGAGCTCCACTCCGAGAAAACGCAGTCCTTCGCAAATGCGCGCGCGAACCACGGGAGAATTTTCTCCGATGCCGCCGGCGAAGACGAGCGTGTCGAGACCGTCGAGCGCCGCGGTGAACGCGCCGATCCATTTGCGCGCCTGATAGCAGAACAGCGCGACGGCCTCGGCTGCGCGAACATCGGTTGCCTCGCGCTCGAGCAGCTCCCGCATGTCGGCGCTCGTTTCCGAAATCCCCATCAGTCCGGATTCATGACTGGCCATCCGTTCGAAGCCGGCGGGCGTCATCGATTCCCCACGCGCGAGAAACGCCACAAGTCCAGGATCGATGTCCCCGGCCCGGGTGCCCATGACGAGCCCCGATGCCGGCGTGAATCCCATGCTCGTGTCGATGCTTTTTCCATCGCGAACCGCCGCGAGGCTCGCGCCGGCGCCGAGATGCGCGAGAATCACGCGTCCGCGCGCGGAGTCCGTGCGCGCAAGTTCTCCCATGAGAAATTCGTACGATAGCCCGTGAAAACCGTACCGCTCCACTCCCTTCGCCTGCAAGCGGCGTGGAACCGCGATGAGCTTCGCGACGCGCGGCATGCCATGATGAAACGCCGTGTCGAAGCATGCGACTTGCGGCCACGCCGGGTGCCGGGCGCGAATCGCTTCGATCAACGCGATTTCCGCGGGCAGATGCTCCGGCACGAATGGACAGATCGCCCGCAGGTTTGCCAGAAGTGTCTCGGAAATCAGTTCGGGCTCCACATGCTGCATGCCGTGCACCACCCGATGGCCGACGGCGCCGACCGCGGAGAACTCCGGATGTCGTTCGAGTGAGTCGAGCAGCGACGCAGCTTCGCCATTCTCCACCACGGTGCGCATCACCCGTTCAGGCGCGGATCCCGCGCCTTGACGGAAGATCGCGCACTTGATGGTCGACGATCCGCCGTTGACCGTGAGGACGTTCACGCCGACGGGTTGCGCCAGCCGCCTACGTCGCCGGCGAGTCCGGTCGCGTCGAGCGGACCCCAGGTGCCGCTTTCATAGAAATGCACCGGCGTGACGTCACCGAGCACCGGCTCGACGATTTTCCATGCGGCCTCGACGCAATCCTCGCGCGCAAAGAGCATCTGATCGCCTTCAAGCGCGTCGCCGAGCAGGCGCTCGTATGCGTCCATTTCGTCGCCGTCGGGATGATGCACGACGGTGAACTCCGCCGGCTCCGTGATCATCGCCTCACCCGCGCGCTTCACCTGGGCGCCGATCGTGATGAGCACGTCAGGGCTGAGCCTGAAGCGCACGAAGTTCGACACGTCGCCCGTCGCGAACATCACCGGCTTCTTGAAGGTGACGATCATCTCGCAGACGGTGCCCGCGAGATATTTCCCCGCGCGAATCAGAAACGGAACGCCCTTCCAGCGCGGCGAATCGATGCCCAGTCGCACGGCGGCGTACGTCTCGACCGTGGAGTTCGGAGCGACATCTTTTTCGGACCGGTACAAACGGCACTGTCCGCGGATGACATCGGCCGGCGTGAGCGGGCGCACGGACTCGAACAGTTTCACCTGCTGGTCGTTCACGGACGATGGCAGTCCGGGCGCCGGCGCTTCCATCGTCAGCATCGCAAGCAGCAGCAGAAGATGATTCTGGATCACATCGCGAATCGTTCCCGCTTCCTCGTAAAATTTCCCGCGGCCATCGACGCCGAAACTCTCGGCCATCGTGATCTGCACGCTCTCGATGTAATGGCTGTTCCACACCGGCTCGAGGAAGGTGTTCGCGAAACGGAACACGAGCAGATTCTGCACCGCTTCCTTCCCAAGGAAGTGATCGATGCGATAGATGCTCGACTCGTCGAATTCCTTGTGCAGCGTCTCATTCAGCGCTCGCGCCGATGCGAGGTCGCGGCCGAACGGTTTTTCGACGACGATGCGCGCGCCCATCGCGGAGCCCGAGCGGCCCAGTCCGTCGGCGACCATCGAAAACGCATCGGGCGGAATCGCGAGATAATGCAACGGATGCTTCGCGGGTCCGAGCGCGGCGCGCAGCTGCGTGAACATCTCCGGTTTGGTGTAGTCGCCTTCGAGATAGGAGATATGCGCCAGCAGTTTATCGACGGCGGCGGCATCGTAGTCCGGCCGCTGTTTGAGCTCGTCGCGGATGCGCTGGCGGAGAAGATCGACCGTCCAGCTGGAATGCGCGATGCCGATGATCGGAATGTCGAGGCGGCCGTGGCGCGTGAGCGCTTCGAGCGCCGAATAGATTTTTTTGCGCGCGAGGTCGCCGGTCGCGCCGAAAAACACGAGCGCGTCCGCGTGGATTTGGCTCATGCGCCTTTCTCGACGTGCCCGCCGAATTCGAACCGCATCGCGGAGAGCACACGATTCTGGAAATCCGCCTCACCGCGCGAACTGAATCGCTCGAACAGCGCCGCGGCGAGCACGTTCGCGGGCACGGCCTCGTCGATCGCCGCATCGATCGTCCAGCGTCCCTCACCCGAATCCGACACGCGACCGGCGAATTTCTCGAGCGACGGGTCGGCCGCAAGCGCAGACGCGGTGAGATCGAGCAGCCACGACGCGACGACACTGCCCCGCCGCCACACCTCGGTCACGTCCGCGAGGTTGAAATCGTATTGATAAAATTCAGGGTTTCGAAGCGGCGTCGTCTCGGCATCGCTGTCGTGTTTCTGTTTTCCGATGTTCGCGTGCCGCAGGATGTTGAGCCCTTCGGCGTACGCGGCCATCATGCCGTACTCGATGCCGTTGTGCACCATCTTCACGAAATGACCGGCGCCGCTCGGGCCGCAGTGCAGGTAGCCGCTCTCACTCGTGCCGCCGAGTTTATCCCGCCCCGCCGTGCGCGGAATCGCGCCGACGCCGGGGGCGAGCGTCGCGAAAATCGGATCGAGGCGGGTGACAATTTCTTTTTCGCCGCCGATCATCAGACAGTAGCCGCGATCCATTCCGAACACGCCGCCGCTCGTGCCGCAGTCGACATAATGCATGCCGGCTTTCGACAGCCGCGCGGCGCGCGCGATGTCGTCGCGATAATACGAGTTGCCGCCGTCGATGATGACGTCGCCGGCGTCGAGTTTCGGCAGCAGCGCGTCGAGCGTGGAATCGACCACGGCGGCCGGGACCATCAGCCACACCGTGCGCGGTTTCTGGAGCGCGCCGACGAATTCGTCGAGCGTGGAAGCGCCGCGGGCACCCTCGGCGGCAATCGATTTGACCGCCGCCGGCGTCACATCATATGCGACGCACTCGTGCCCGCCCCGCATGAGGCGACGCACCATATTCGCGCCCATGCGGCCCAGCCCGATCATTCCTACTTGCACGGGCGCCGATTCTCCGAGATCACACTCCTCACCCTCTCGCCCGGTTTAGCGCGTGATCACACCGCATGCGATGCGCGGGCCGGCGCTGCCCGCGGGATCGCTCTTGTAGTCGTCCGCGCCGCCATGCAGCATCAGCGCGGTGCCGCCGTCCTTGAACAGACTGTTCGGTCCCGCTTTGAAGGTGACGTTCGGATTCAGCACGTCGAATGAAATATTTCCGTCCGCCGGCACGACGATGTTCGCCATGTCGCCGGCGTGCATGCCCATGTCGTTCATGGCGCCATGCTGCTTGGAATCAGGATTGAAGTGACCGCCTGCCGACGTGAACGGCGGCTCGCACTTTCCGACGGCATGCACGTGGAATGCGTGCGGGCCCGCGGGAACGCCCATGAGGTTGACCTTCATGAGCACACCGTGCGGCGTGTCGGTGAGCAGCACCATGCCGACGCCTTTACCGTTGGCGTCCTTCAGCTCGACCTTTGTCATATCCGGCGTTTGCGCGAAGGCAGCCGTGGAGCACGCGACCAGCAGGAACGCGAGACGTTTCATCGGTAAAAATCCTCTCATGAGTTTTTTTCGCGACGTCGATGGGGAACTGCGGTTGGAAGTTACCTCGTAACTGGCAAAAAAGCTCCGGCCAGGGCGTGCGTGTCGATCCATTCGCGCATGTCGCCGAGCGCGCGGCCGGCATACTGCTCCCGCTTCTTCGCCTTGTCGCGGGGAACGACGGTTAGTTCTTCGAGCAGGCCGAAGTTCGCGTTCATCGGCTGGAAGTGTCGGGGATCGGCTTCGCGGAGATACCGATAGAGCGCGCCGAGCATCGTCGTCGGCGGCGGCAAAACCGGCTCGAGCCCGCGGATCATGCGGTCGAGATTGATCGCGGCCAGGAGGCCGGTCGCGGTGCTCTCGGTGTAGCCCTCCACCCCCGTGAGCTGGCCGGCAAACAGTGTCTGCGGATCGGTTCTCAGCGACAGGTGCGGCGTGAGCGAGCCCGGTGAGTTCACGTACGAGTTCCGGTGGATCGACCCGAAACGCAAGAACTCCGCGTTGGCGAGCGCAGGGATGGTGCGAAAAACGCGTTGCTGCTCCGGAATTTTCAGACGCGTCTGAAATCCAACCATGTTCCACATCCGGCCCGCGCGATCTTCGCGACGGAGCTGCACGATCGCATACGGCCAGCGGCCGGTTTTCGGATCGTCGATTCCCACCGGCTTGAGCGGGCCGAAGCGCAGCGACTCCCTGCCCCTGCGCGCCATTTCTTCGACGGGCATGCACCCTTCGAAGTACGGCACTTTGTCGAACTCGTGCGCGGTGAATTGATCGGCGGCGGTGAGCGCATCGATGAATGCCTCGTATTGCGCCTTGTCCATCGCGCAATTGAGATACGCATCGCCTTCGCCGGCCATCGTTTCCTTGTCGTAGCGCGACGCGCGGAAGGCGACATCCGTATCTATTGACTCGATCGAAATGATCGGCGCGATCGCGTCATAAAATGCGAGCGTCGCGACCCCGAGCGAGCGGGCGATTTCGCCCGCGAGCGTTTCACTGGTGAGCGGACCCGTCGCGATGATCCCCGGCGACGGCAGTGAAGCATGTTCACCGCGCTCGACGGTCACGCGCGGATGCGCCATCAGCCGGTCGTGCACACCGGCGGAGAAAATGTCGCGGTCCACCGCCAGCGCCGTGCCCGCCGGCACGCGTGCCTCGTCCGCCGACTGCAAGACAATCGAGCCGAGCAGGCGCATCTCGGCCTTGAGCAGCCCGTGCGCGTTGGTGACTTCAGTGCTCTTGAATGTGTTGGAGCACACCAGCTCCGCGAGCCTGTCGGTCTTGTGCGCCTCGGTCGTTTTCACGGGGCGCATCTCGTGGAGCACGACGTCGTGGCCGCGCTCGGCGAGCTGCCACGCGGCCTCGCTGCCGGCCAGGCCGCCGCCGACGATATGTATGGGACTAATACGGGGGCCGGAATCCATACCGTAACTATATATTGCGGAGCCTGACACCCCCACTCCGGCCATCAATTTCATGACCGATACCGCGAAGACAGAGAAAGGCCCAGCCGGCGGACGCTGGTGGCAGTTGATCGTCGGCATCATCTGCATGTCGATGATCGCCAACCTCCAGTACGGCTGGACGCTCTTCGTGAATCCGATCGCCGACAAGCATCACTGGGCGAAACCGGCGATCCAGGTCGCGTTCACGTTGTTCGTGATCATCGAGACGTGGCTCGTGCCGGTCGAGGGATGGCTGGTCGACAAATACGGGCCACGGGTGGTGGTGCTGTGCGCGTCATTCCTCGTCGCGGCGAGCTGGGTGCTCGATGCGTACGCGGACACGCTGCCGATGCTGTACTTCGCGGCGGCCGTGGGCGGAATCGGCGCGGGCGCGGTGTATGGAACATGCGTGGGCAACGCGCTCAAGTGGTTCCCCGACCGTCGCGGGCTCGCTGCAGGACTCACGGCGATGGGATTTGGCGGCGGATCGGCACTGACCGTGATTCCGATCGTGGCGATGATCAAGTCGAGTGGATACGAGTCGACGCTGATCAACTACGGCATCGGCCAGGGCCTGACGATTTTCGTGCTCGCGTGGTTCCTGCGTGCACCGGGCGCGGGATTCATGTCGGCGCTCAAACCGAAGATCGGCGTGACCGCGACATCGGTCCGCGAGTACGCGCCGGGTGAGATGCTCAAGACGCCCGTGTTCTGGGTGATGTACGTGATGTTCACGCTGATGGCGACGGGCGGGTTGCTGGCGACCGCGCAGCTCGCGCCGATCGCGAAGGACTACGGCATCACCGATGTGCCCGCGTCGATTCTCGGACTGACGCTTCCGGCGCTGACTTTCGCGCTCTCGCTCGATCGCGTGCTCAACGGTGTTGCGCGGCCGTTCTTCGGCTGGATTTCGGACAATATCGGCCGCGAAAACACGATGTTCATCGCGTTCGTGCTCGAGGGCGCCGGTATACTTGCGCTGAATCAGTTCGGGCGGAATCCGGTCGCGTTCGTGCTGCTGAGCGCGCTCGTGTTCTTCGCATGGGGCGAGATCTACAGCCTCTTCCCCGTGACCTGCGCCGATACCTACGGAAGAAAGTTCGCGACAGCGAACGCCGGATTTTTGTATACCGCCAAGGGTACGGCGGCATTGCTCGTGCCATTGAGCAGCGTGATCGCCGCTTCCGGCGGCGGATGGCGCGCGGTGTTTCTTGCCGCGGGAACGATGAATTTTGTCGCGGCAGCGATGGCGCTGGTGGTGCTCAAGCCGTTGCGCAAGAAGATGAAAGGCCGGGACGATGTCGCGCACGCCGCCGTGTCGCCGGTGCCCGCGTGAAGATTGCGGTCGTAGGCGCAGGATCGATCGGCGGATATCTCGGCGCATTGCTCGCCGCCGCCGGCGACGAGGTGACGTTCATCGCGCGCGGCGCAAATCTCGACGCGATTCGCGCGAACGGAATGAAGGTCGTGACCGAGGACGGCCGCGAAGTGATCGCGAAAAACGTCCGCGTGTTCAGCAAGATGAGCGAAGCGGGCGCGCAGGATACGGTGCTGCTCACCGTGAAGGCGCATCAGGTCGCCGCCGTTGCCGGCGATCTTCGTTATCTCTGCGACGCGAACACCAGCATCGTCACGATGCAGAATGGAATCCCGTGGTGGTATTTTCAGCGCCACGGCGGACCGTACGAGGGAACGCCGGTGCTTGCCGCGGATCCGGACGGTTCGATTGCGCGCGCCGTTGATCCCGCGCGGATCATCGGCTCGGTGGTCTACCCTGCGTCGGTGCTCGAAGCGCCGGGGGTCGTGCACGTGGTCGAAGGGCGGCGCTTCGCGCTCGGCGAGCTCGATGGTTCCACGACGCCGCGGATTCAGGCGATCGCCGCGCGACTCGTGGCTGCGGGGTTCAAGGCGCCGATCTCCGACAATTTGCGCGCGGAGATCTGGCTCAAATTCATCGGAAACCTCGCATTCAATCCGATCAGCGCGCTGACGCACGCGACGCTCGAGGGACTGACGCGGTATCCGCTCACTCGTGATTTGTCATTTCAGATGATGAGTGAGGGTGAGACGATCGCAAAAAAACTCGGGATTACGATGCGGGTCGGGATCGAAAAGCGAATCGCCGGAGCGGAGAAGGTCGGCGCGCATAAGACATCGATGCTTCAGGATGTCGAGCATGGACGGCCGCTGGAGCTCGAGGCGCTGGTTGGCGCGGTGATCGAGCTCGGGAGACTCACCGGCACACCGACGCCGCACATTGACGCGGTATATGCGTGCACGCGGCTTCTGGCGCAGACGATTGCTGACGCGCATGGGAAACTGAGTATTCAGCTTTGAACGGCGAACGGCGTTTTCAGACGCTAGACTGTAGACTCTAGACTCAAGACAAGATCATGACGGAATCGATTCGGACCATCGCACAGTTGCTTGAGGCGGGCGCGGACACTCATACCGCGATCATGGCGCCGGGCGGGTTGCCGCTCACGTTCGCGGGACTCCGCGCGCATGTCGCGAATACCGTGGCCGATTTGAATTCCCACGGGATCACGATCAACGAGCGCGTCGCGATCGTGCTCGACAATGGACCCGAGATGGCGACCGCGTTTCTCGCGATCGCCTCGGGCGCGACGGCGGCGCCGCTGAACCCGTCGTACCGCACGGACGAGTTCGAATTCTATCTCACTGACTTGCACGCGAAGCTGCTCGTGATCGCCGCGGGAAAGGAAACGCCCGCCGAAGCGGTCGCGGTGAGGCTTGGCATTCCGGTTGCGCGTCTCGTCGCCCAGCCTGAAAAAGGCGCGGGAAGTTTCACGCTCGAGTTCCCCGCTTCGCTCGCGGGTGCCGCAGTCGCGGCGCCGCGCATGGCGGGCCCCGAAAATATCGCGCTCGTGCTGCACACCTCCGGCACGACGAGCCGGCCAAAGATCGTGCCGCTCGCGCAGCGCAACGTGTGCGCATCCGCAAAGAACATTCGCGAGACGCTTTCGCTGACGCACAAGGATGTCGGCCTCGTGGTGATGCCGCTCTTTCACATCCATGGATTGATCGCGGCGCTGCTCGCGCCGCTCTCCGCCGGCGGCACGGTATGGTGCACGCCGGGCTTCAACGCCCTGAAATTCTTTGGGTGGCTCAGCGAGGCAAAGCCCACCTGGTACACCGCCGTTCCGACGATGCACCAGGCGATTCTGCTGCGCGCGCCGAAGAATGAGGAGATCGTGGCGACGAGCGACCTGCGGTTCATCCGCTCGTCGTCATCCTCGCTTCCGCCGACCGTGCTCGCCGATCTCGAGCGCGTCTTCCGCACGAGGGTCGCCGAGGCGTACGGGATGACTGAAGCGGCGCACCAGATGGCGAGCAATCCGCTCCCGCCGCGCGAGCGCAAACCGGGAACGGTCGGCGTTGCGGCAGGCCCGGAGATTCGTGTTGTCGATGAAGCGGGAAAAACCGTTC
>DASYSH010000270.1:0-12261 GCA_036003525.1 Gemmatimonadaceae bacterium
AGCACTGCGGCGCAAGCGATCTGCGCCATCACGAACAGCCGCTGCGCGCGCCCGGTCCAGCGCCCGGCGCTCGCGTTGCCGGCGCTCGCCTGCAATACTTTCTGCACGTCGATCCGCGCGATGAGCTGCGCGGGAATCGCGCTCAGCGCGACGGCGATGCCCGCCGCGAGCAGCAGGGCGAACACCACGAGCGGATAGTCGATCCGATAATCCATTCCCGGCGGCCGCGGCGGTCCGAGCGCGGCGGTCGACTGCAGAAATCGCAGCATCGTCTGCGCGAGCGCGAGGCCGAGCACAAAACCGCCGGCGGTCACGATTAAATACTGGCGCAGCAACACATTCGTGAGCTCACGAGTCCCCGCACCCAGCGCGGCGCGCACCGCGAATTCGCGCTGCTGCCTGAGCGCGCGGAGCAGCGCGAGGTTGATCAGGTTCGCGCATGCGATCAGCATCGTGCACGCGACGATGATCGCGAAGATGACATCGCGCGATTGCGTCGCCGCGGCATACCGCTCGCGCAGCGGCGCGACTTCGATACGCGTGCGTTCCTGCGCAGTCGACGCAGTGGTGCGCAGGCGCTGCACGTCGAGCGCGCCAAGCTCCGTGCGCGCCTGCGCAACGGTCTGCCCCGGCGCGAGCCTGCCGATCACCGTGATGTTGTGAATCGACGGCTTGTTGCTGGGATCGAGCGTCGGCGCGGCCGGCATCCACATCTTCGCGCCGGTCTCGAATTCGAAACCGGGCGGCATCACGCCGACCACGGTGAACAGTTTTTCACTGAACTTCACCGCGCGACCGATCACGCTGGGATCCGCTCCAAATCGCGTCACGAACAAGTCGTGACTCAGAATCGTGACGTCCTCGGCGCCCACATGATTGTCGGACGGCACAAACGCGCGGCCGAGCATCGGCTTCACGTCGAGCAGGTCGAACAAATTTTCAGATATGACGCTCCCCTGCACCGGCACGGGATCGCCGTTCACATCCATCGTCTTGATGCCGGAACTGTATGCGGCGACGACATCGAGCGTGCGGAACGACACGGGTTTCATCGCGTCGTACGTGATGTACGTCATATCACATGCGATTGTACACGCGCCCGATGACGACGCTCGCGAGCCCGAATCCGCCGAAACTTCGCTCAAGAGCACGAGCCGCTCGCCATTCTTGAACGGAAGCGCGCGGAATCTCACGGCGTCGATCACACCAAACGCCGTCGCGGCGGTGCCAACGGACAAACCGATCGAGAGGAGCGCCGTCGCGAGAAACGCCGGCGTCCTCAGGAGCGAGCGCAGCGCGACGAGCACGCTACGTCTGAATGAACGCTATACCGCCCAGCCCGTGCGGTATTCGCGCGTGAGGTACTGATTCACCGCCGCGACATTCGTGACGTTCGATGCCGTGCCGTCGTACAGGATTTTCTTTCCCTGACCTGCGCGCAGCGCAACGATGCCGAGCAGCATCGTCTCGGTGAGGCCCGCGGCGTATTCGAACGGCGAACTCGCTTTTCCATTTCCCTTGCACGCCGCGGCCCAGTTGAACTCGTGCGAGACCGCAATGCGCGGCAGCGTCTTCGGCACGGCCTTCGCCTTCTCCATCAGCGTCTCGGGCCAGATGCGCGGATTATTTCCGTACGTCTCGTGCATCAGGATTCCCTTCTCACCGATGAAGATCACGCCGCCTTCGCGGTTCATCTCGATCGCGTCGGGAAGCAGATCCGGGCGCGGCGGCTGCAATCCGCCATCGTACCAGCTGAGCTTCACCGGCGGCATTTTTCCGCGCGCGGCAAACTCGTAGTGCACGAGCATCGCCTGCGGATAGCACACGGGTTTGTTGCGCATGTTGCCGCCGGGCTGCAGTGGCGGAATCGGCGTCGTGCCCCACGGTGTCGACGTCGCCTCGACGCTCACAGGCTGCGTGAGCCCGAGCGCCCAGTACGGCTGGTCGATCAAATGCGCGCCCATATCACCCAGTGCGCCGACGCCAAAATCAGTCCAGCCGCGCCAGTTGAACGGATGATAGATCGGGTGATACGGAACATCCTCCGCGGTGCCGCCGAGGTACAAATCCCAGCGCATTCCTTCCGGCATCGGCGTGCCACCGGCGGACATTCCCGCCGCGGCGGCATTGTTGATCGCGCGTGAATTCCAGCCGTTGCCGAACGACTGTCCCGCCGGCAGCAGCTGCGCCGGGGCGAGCGGCCTTGGCACGCCCTGCGGCCAGATCGGACGGTTCGTCCACACGTGCACTTCATGCACGGGCCCGATCACGCCGGCCTGGATCCACTCGACGACGCTGCGCGTGCCCTCACCCGAGTGCCCCTGATTTCCCATCTGCGTGACGATCTTCGGATTGTCGCGCGCCATCTGCGCGAGCGCGCGCGCCTCGTGCACGCTCGTCGTCAGCGGCTTCTGCACGTACACGTGCTTGCCGAGCTGCATCGCGGACTTCGCGACGACCGCGTGATTGTGATCGGGTGTCGCGACGAGAACCGCGTCGATGTCCTTCTGTTTATCGAGCATCTCGCGGAAGTCGCGATACTTCGCGGCCTTGTTGAACTGCTCCCGCAATTTCACACCGGTGGGATTCGGCGTGCCGTCGCGCTTCTTTTCCTTGTCGGTGACGTTTTTATCCGAGAAGAGCAGATCGACATCGCACACCGCGACGATGTTCTCCGCCTGCGCGAGCACCTCCGCATTCCCCGAGCCCATTCCGCCGAACCCGACAATCGCGATGTTCAGCGTGTCGCTCGGCGCCTGGTATCCGGGACCACCGAGCACGTGACGCGGCACGATCATCGGAAAGCCGGCCGGCACGAACGCGGCGGCGAGAGCGGACTTCGCGGCGGTCTCCACGAAATCGCGGCGACTGGGTTTTTTCTCGGACATGGTCGGGCTCCCAATTTAGGGTGTTCTACCCTTCTATATACGTTGGTTAGTTGCCGGGCTTCAAGATGGCCTCGGTGACAGGCAGCGAAATCGCGTGCGGCGAGAACCTGCCAGACGCCGCGACGAGCTTGTTCATCATCCCGGTGATATGCACCCGCTTCCCGGCGGCCATCGCGCGGTAGCCCTGCCGCGCGACCTCGGCGGATGTCATGACCGAGGCGACGGGACTCTCGAACAGCGCCGATGAACCGGTCTTCGCGACTTCCGTGAATCCGGTGTGTGTCGGGCCGGGGCAGAGGACGGTCACAGTGACCCCGCTGCCGCGCAATTCGTACGCAATCGCCTCGCCGAAGCTGAGCACGTATGCCTTGCTCGCACAGTAAACCGCCATCGACGGCCCCGGCTGAAATGCCGCCGTCGATGCGACGAGCAGCACGCGCCCGCTCTTTTTCGCGACCATCGCGGGAAGAAGCAGCCGCGTGAGTTCGGTGAGCGCGACGACGTTCACGTAGAGCATCTCGCAGACGCGAGCCGGATCGGATTCGTGAAACGGCCCGCCCGCGCCAAGCCCCGCGTTGTTCACCAGCACATCCGGAACGAGCGCGCGCGATTCGAGATCGGCAATCAGCACCGGCGCTGCATCTGGTTTGCTGAGATCCGACGCGATCACGATGCTCGCGGCGCCAAACGCGCGGAGTTCATCCGCGAGCGCGCGCATCGGCTCGGCGCGCCGCGCGGTGAGCACGAGATCGTGTCCGTTCCGCGCGAGTTCGCGCGCCAGATCGGCGCCGATTCCACTCGAAGCGCCGGTCACCAGTGCCAGTGGACGATTGCTGGTCATGTGCGGTTCACCGTCACAGGGTGAGCATGATTTTGCCGACGTGCGCGCTCGATTCCATGAGACGGTGCGCGTCGGCGGCGTGTTCGAGCGGGAATTGCGAGTGCACCACCGGTTTCACGGCGCCGCTCTCGAGCAGCGGCCACACTTTATTCAGCAGCGAACGCGCGATGGCGCCTTTGAATTCTGGAGCGCGCACGCGCAGCATCGATCCGGTGAGCGAGGCGCGCTTGCTCATGATCGCCCGCAGGTCGATTTCCGTTTTGGCGCCGTTCAGCGTCGAAATCATTACAAGTCGCCCTTCGGACGCCAGCGCAGCGAGCTCCCGGGGTACGTAATCGCCGCCGACCATATCCAGAATCACATCGACGCCGCGGCCGTGCGTCGCGGACATCACGGCCTCGACAAAATCTTCTTTCCTATAGTTGATCGCGCGCGCGGCGCCGAGCTGCTCGCATGCCGCGCATTTTTCCGCCGAGCCTGCGGTCGCAAAAACCGTGGCGCCGAACGCGCTGGCGAGCTGGATGGCGCACACGCCGATGCCGCTGGATCCGCCCTGCACCAGAAGCGACTCGCCTCTGACGAGGCGTCCGCGATCGAAGACGTTGCTCCAGACGGTGAAATAATTTTCCGGGAGCGACGCGGCTTCGACTAGCGAGAGGCCGCGCGGAACGGGCAGACACTGGACGGCGGGAGCGACGCAGAACTCGGCGTAGCCGCCGCCGCTGACCAGCGCGCAGACATTGTCGCCGGCCACAAACGATGTGACGTCCGAGCCGGCTTCGACGACCGTGCCCGCGACTTCGAGTCCGGGAATGTCGGACGCGCCAGGCGGCGGAGGGTACACGCCTTTGCGCTGCGCGATATCAGGACGGTTTACGCCGGCTGCGGCCACGCGAATCAGCACATCGCCCGGGCCGGGCGCGGGCATCGGACGATCGCCGACGATCAGAACATCGGGCCCGCCAGGTGCTGAGATCTCGATCGCACGCATGACACAATCTATTTGGATTGCGCGGCAAACAGTCGGTCCGCAATGCGATCGGCGATTGCCTGAGCGTCCGTGGTCGGGCTTGCGGTGAGGATGATGATCGCCGCGTGTTTCGTCGGATACCGCACGAATGCGTTGCGCCCGCCGTCGCTCGTGCCGAACTCGGATTCGCGGCGGAGCGCATGGAAATTGTCGATGCGCCAGCCCAGGCCGCGTTCGTGCAGCGCGGGGTTTGCGGTCAATCCGAGTTCCCACTGGTAAAGTTCGTCGACATTCGAACGAATCTCTCCGCTCACCGAATCGGCGATCGTTCTGCGCATTCCGATCGGGGCGAAGATTCGCTCCTGGATCTGCGCCACGTACGGCGAGCCGCCGGCCCTTGTCACGAGCCGAACCAAATTTCGCTTGCGCGCGGCCGACTGCTCGTACTGCAACAGCATTTCGCGAACGGAAATTCCGGATCCATCAGGGAACGGGTCGGAATAGCTCAGTTTGCCTTCGTGCACCAACCCGATAATCGCGGCCGCGTTGAAGCCTGCCGACAGACCGAGGAGCGGGAAATTCGGACTCGACGTCGCGGGGATCAATCCCGGTTGCGCCGGGATCCCGTACGCCGCGTCGACGAATACTTTGCCGTCCTGCGCGACGAGGACAGTGGCTGCGGGAGAGCCGGGCTTTTTAAAGTCGGCGAAAAGCGAATCGATGAATTTTCGGGTAAGCGGCGAATCGCTGATCGCGTAGGTTGTCGGCGCGGCATGCGTGCCTCGCGGACCGGCCGCCGGTGTCGGACTGGTGTTCGGCGCCGCGCACGCCGCGACGACGAGCACACAAAGGAATGCCGTGCGCTTCACTTCCCGGCCGCGGGTACCTTGTGCGCCAGTCGCATGACTGAACATGCACAATTGCCGCCCTGCGAGAAAGTCTTTTCAGAAGTGTGCGCCGCGTCACTAAACGTTTTTTGGCCCACGCCGTCTCTCTGCTGTGGCGCGCCGAAAGAGTCGAGAGCAACCCGCTCACGCAGTCGCCCACGGGGACAAGAACTCGAGGATACACCGATGAATCGCTCACGTAATCTGTTTGGCTGCGGAATCGCTGCGCTCACCATGGCCGTCAGCGCATGCGGCTCGGACGGCAACTCCGCAACCGCGCCGACGACGGCCGACTTTCAGGTCACCGGTGTCGACAGCGCATTGATTGCCGCGCGCGCATCGGGTGACGCGACGGTCTCCGACGTCAACATGATCAACGGCATCGCAACGATGATGAGCTGGAACGACATCAGCGCGCCGGTGGGTGGATCGTTCAGCCTTGTCGCCTCGAATGCGCCGTCGTTCAGTTCCGGTCCCGGCAGCAACTGCACGCTGAACCCGGTCGACGGCCGCTTCGATTGTCCGCCGGTGGTCAACGATCACGGCGTTACGGTCACGCGCAGCCTCGCCTTCTTCGACGCGAACGGCGTGATGATGGATCACTTCGATTCCACGACGGCGTCGATGAACGTGCAGGCGATTCTCGCCGGCATCGTCGCGACGGCCAATGGCGCGGATACGGTAAACGGCACGCGCAATCTCACGGCGATCGGACTGCTCGGCCACAACACGACGCGCATCTGGAGCGGCACGGGCGCGGGCACGCACGGCGCCTACTGGAGCGACAGCGCGGCGACGCGCACGGCGGATGTGAGTTTCAGTTCGACATTTTCGAATATCGTCGCGCAACTGCCGCGGTCGGCGAATCCGTGGCCGCTTTCCGGGACGATCACGCGAGTCGTGACAGGTACGGGTGTGGTCACGAAGAATGGAAAGACGAAGGCGATTACGATCTCGCGGACGGTGGTGATCACGTTCAACGGTACGGAATTCGTTCCGATGGTGGTGGGATCGGAGAATTTCACGCTGGATTTGGGGACGGGCGTTGCCACCAGGAGCTAGCGCCGGTTTGTAAAACAGAAAACCGGAAGCTCACAGCTCTCACCGACGTCAGGAAGACAGAAAACAGGCAGCTCTCAGCAGCTCTCAGCAGCTCTCAGCAGCTCTGGGCCGCCTGTGATCGGTCTTCCTGACGTCGGTGAGAGCTGACTGTCGGCTGTTGTCGGTACACGCTAACTTCGCGAGATGCGACCAATCATTCTCGCCTTCGCGCTTACCGCCCTCGGCGCCGCATCTCAAGCTCAAGCGCGCCCCGATTCCATCACCGCCATCGTCGGCGCCACAATAATCGACGGCAACGGCGGCCCGCCGCTCCACGATGGCGTAGTGCTGATCGCCGGGAAGCGGATTGCATCTGTCAGCTCGCGCGCCGAAGCAAAAATTCCAAAGGGCGCCAAGATCATCGACGCCACCGGGCAGTTCCTCGTCCCCGGCTTCATCGATACCAACGTTCACATGTCGCTCTATTCGCGCCTCGAAAGTCTCGCGCGCTACGAGGACCGCTTCACCGACATCGCCGTCGAGGGCGCGCAGCTGCAGCTCAAGTTCGGCGTCACGACCGTTCGCGACAGCTACGGAATGCTCAAGCCGCTCCTCGAGGCGCGCGCGAAAATCAATCGCGGCGAAGTGCCGGGATCGCGGCTCTTTTTTGCGGGCAACATCGTCGGATGGGGCGGTCCGTTCTCACTGACGTTCACCGGAACTCCTCCGGTTAATCTCTCGCTGTTTCAAGAGCAGATGAACGACGCCGTCGCGGCCGGCGCCGGCGAAGAACTCATGGGGATGACGCCCGCGCAGCTGCGCGTCGCGATCAACAAGTACCTCGACAAGGGCGTCGATTTCGTGAAGTACGGCGGCACGAGTCACGCATTTTATCCGGCGATGCTCGGATTTTCTGAGGAAGCGCAGAAGGCGCTGGTCGAAGAAGTGCACAAGCGCGGCAAGGTCGCCGAAACGCACGCGACGTCACCCGAAGGATTGCGTCTCGCCGTCGAGGCCGGCGTCGATCTCGTGCAGCACCCGGAAATGACCGACGCGCCGATTCCGCCGGAACTCATCGCGAGCATGGTAAAGCGGGGCGTGATCTGCTCGATGCTCGCGAACAACATTACGGGCAAGCCGTGGACCGATCTCATGAAGCGGCAGAAGGCGCGCACGGACAGCATTCGCGTGGCCGACAGCACACGCGCGGCGGCGCTGCAGCACCCGAAAATTCCGCCGAACTTCGTCGACAGCGCGATCGCGATGCTGAGCGAACAGCGCCCCACGCGCGACCGCACTGTGGCGGAAATTTCGCGAGACTCGACGATCGAGCGCACGCTGATCAAGCGGCGCAACGCGGAGGCGCTTATCAAGGCGGGCTGCATCACCACATCATCGACGGACAACTATCGCGGTGAAGCTCCAGAGTTCGAGCGCGCGCCGAAAGCGGAATACAATTTTCCGGGAATCGGCACGCTCATGTCGATCGAGGGGCTCGTCGAGCTCGGGATGACGCCGTCGCAGGCGATCACCGCGGCGACGAAGAACGGCGCGATCGCGATGCGCATGCCCGATCAGTTCGGCACGATCGCGCCGGGGCGCTATGCCGATCTCGTGATGCTCAACGCGGATCCGCTCGCGGATATTCACAACATTCGCAGGCAGACGATGGTGATGAAGGAGGGCGCGCCGATCGATGTGCAGCGGCTGCCGCTGAAGCCGATTTTTTATAGGGCGGTGCCGAAACCTTGAAGGACGGCAGACGGCAAACGGCGGACTAACTGCTAAACAGCGCGCCGTTGTAATCGCGAGGGACGGCAATGCGCAGCGCTGCGGGCACGGCATCGAAGCGATAGTTTACCATCACTTTCGATGGATCGCCGGCGCGCGCGAGGGCGTCGCGCGCAGCGGAGTTCAGATATTTCTTCAGCTTCACCGCGCTGCCATCCAGCTGAAGATCGACATTCGCCGGCGCGGTGAGGCGCCAATGGACCGCGCGCGCCCGCACGGATTTTGAGTGCGCAGGTCCGCCTCGAACCAGCAGCGTGATCACCTGCATCAGCGCACTCCACTTGCTGCGCGCGGTGAGCACCCCGAGGTCGAGTTCGCCGCTGTCGATCTGCGCCTCCGGGGTCATTTTCGTGATCTTTCCGTAGAGCCGCGTATTGCCGACGACGATTTGCAGTGCCCTTCCGGTCCAGAGCGGCGCGCTCGAATCTCCGGCGTAAATCGTCGCCGGATACGACGCGATCGTCGGCAGCATCTTCATCGCCGCGAGGACAACCGCCGCCACGCCGAGTTTGTGTTTGAGTTCCGGTGACGCCGCGCCCATCAGCGACGCGTCCGCGCCGAGTCCGGCCATCAGCAGAAAATGCCTCCGCGCGCCGCCAGCGGATGCCGCGTGCCGGTCGAAGTCGCTCGACTTCGCGCCAAGCAGGAGCGACTCCACACCGACGTGCCCGACATCGACCGTGCGCACATCGCTCTCCACCAGCGACTGCGCCGCGCGCGCGGGATCCGTGGGAATCCCAACCTCGGCCGCCCACACGTTCGCGGTGCCACCCGGGATTACGCCGACTGCGGCCGGCCGCTTTCCGGAAAACGCGAGCACGCCGTTGATCACGTGATTGACAGTGCCGTCGCCGCCGTACGCGACGACGAAATCGTAGCCGGCCTCCGCGGCGCGCGCCGCGAGCTCCATCGTCTTCCCCTTTTCGTCCTTCACCACGACGTCCGTTACCCAGCCGGCCTTGGCGAGCACGGCGAGAACGTCGTTGACCCTCGCGAGATTCTTGCCCGAGCGGGGATGAACGACGAGGCAGGCCGTGGTTTTCTTCATGGGGCGAACAATACCGGAAAATCCGCCGCTCTCATATAGAAGCGACCAGTTCGTGACGATATTCCGCTGGCTCGCCCCGTGGAAACGGGCGAGATTGAACATCATGATTCTCCCTCTGATCCTGCTCCTCCAGGGCGCCCAGCAGCCGCCGCCCAAACCGGTCCGCGAGGTTCCCGATCCCGGGGTCATCGCGACCGATCAGCGCGTGACGCCGGCGGGCGTACAGAGCGTGTTCGACGGGCGCATCGGCGACGTCAAGTTCGGAAAAAATGCCGGTGAACTCTGGGTCACTGCGCCGAACGCGGCATATCGCATCGCATGGCGCGACAACCGCGTCGTTGCGAGTTCGAAATTCGATGGACGACCCGGCGTGTACGGCGTCGCCGTCGATGCCGTGACCGGAAACGCGCTCATATCCACCGTGGGAAGACTTCCAGCTGATCTTGCGCTGAAGCGCACGCCGGGAGGCCCGCCGCTCCCCCGCGCGAAGGCCGTGGTGCAGCTCTTCACGTACTCCGCGTCGGGAGCCGCTCCGCGCGATGGCGGCGACAGCGCGATCGTCGAACGATCGTCGCGCGAACTCGGCGACTACCTCGGCGGCGCGACCGCCGTCGCTCAGCGCAAGAACTCCGAGGGCGTGCGCGCGGCAATCGTCGTGCTGCCGGCAAACGATGGGCTCGCAGTGCTTGACGCCGACCGCGGCACGCACGTCCGCACGATTCCGCTCGGCGTCCTTCCAGTTGGCGCGGTCATCGCGCAGGACGGATCGCGCGCGTACGTCACGAATCTCGGCGGCCCCAAGCCGGCGAGCGCAGAACGCGCGGCGGCGCAGTGCTGCGATCCACGCGCCGAGCGCGTGCGCGTCGACGCGCGCGGAATGGCGGAACGCGGAACCGTCGCGCGCGTCGATCTCACCGCGGGAACGGTTGCAAAATCGATCACGGTCGGACTGCATCCGTCCGGCATCGTCTGGGACGAAAAGACTTCGCGACTCTACGTTGCGAACGGCAACAGCGACGATGTTTCGGTGATCGACACACGCGCCGATTCCGTCACCGAGACGATTCGCATCGCGCCGTTCCGACTCGACCGCATTGGGCTCGCGCCGACCGCGGTCGCGCTTTCTCCCGACGGCAACACCCTGTTCGTCGCACTCGGCGGCGCAAACGCCGTCGCGATGTACGACGTGCGCACCGGCCGCTCCGCCCATCTCCGCGGACTCATTCCGACGGGCTGGTATCCAACGACGCTCGATGTGAGCAGCGACGGCAAGACGATCGCGGTCGGCACGCTGCTCGGCGTCGGTTCGGGAACCGGAAAGCCCGCGCGCCTCGAAGGCCGCTATGTGCACGCGGTGCGCGGGTCGGTAAACGTGATCGCGGTGCCGACCGACGCCGAACTCGCCGGCTACACAACGGGTGTGGCGCAGAACAATCGTCTCGCGCTCCGGTCGGGCCCGAACGCACCGTCGCTCGCGCCGAGGAACGGCGCTGCGGCGCGCGCGGTTCCGGAGCGCCCCGGTGAACCTTCCCTCGTGCAGCATGTGGTGTACATCATTCGCGAGAATCGCACGTACGATCAGGTCCTCGGCGACATCGGCAAAGGCGCGAGCGACCCGGCGTTCACCGAATACGGTCGTGACGTGACGCCGAACGCCCACGCCCTCTCGAATCAGTTCGTGCTGTTCGATCATTTTTTCGCGACTGGCGGCAACTCGGCAGACGGCCATCAATGGCTGACGCAGGCGAACGAAACGGAATATCCGATGTGGCCGCTGTATGTGGGCCGCAGCTATCCGTCAGAAGGCAATGACGCGCTGACGTATTCGTCCGGCGGATTCCTTTGGGAGGCAGCGCAGGCGAAAGGAAAAACGGTGAGTGTGTTCGGCGAGTACGCACCCGCTCCGCCGCGCAACGACGCGTCGATTCGCACGCGTTTGCTCGCACAGTACCGCGATTCGTTTCCGCACAACCCCGCATTTTTCCGCGAACAGCTCGCCAGGCGATTCAATACGCACTCCGACATCCCGTCGCTCGACAAGATTCTCGTGCGCGAGTATCCCGGGTGGACCGAGGAGATCCCGGACGTCGTCAAAGCGGATGTGATTCGCGAGCATCTGCGCGCGTGGGAGTCGAAGGGCGAGATGCCGAATCTCGTGATGATGAACCTGCCGAACGATCACACGCAGGGAATGAGCGCCGACTGGTGCTCTCCTAAGGCATGCGTCGCCGACAACGATCTTGCGCTGGGCCAGATCGTCGAGGCGTTTTCGCATTCGTCATTCTGGAAATCGATGGCGATCGTAATCGTCGAGGACGACGCGCAGAACGGCGTCGACCACATCGACGGCCACCGGACCGTGGCATTGGTAGCCAGTCCGTTCGCGCATCGCGGGGCGATCGACAGCACATTCTACAGTCTGCCGAGCATGGTGAAGACGATCGAGCTGATGCTCGGATTGCCGGCGCTCAGCATGTTCGATCTGGTCGCGACCGATATGCGCGCGAGTTTCATCGCGCCGGGCGAAGCACCGAATCTCGCACCCTACACCGCAGTCACGCCAAAGCAGTCGCTGTACGAGGTGAACCAGCGCGTCGGGATGATCAACGGACCGGATGCCGACGCGCGAACGAGGGCGACGATTGCGTCTGGCAAAATGAATTTCCGCGAACCGGACGCAGCGCCCACCGAGCAGCTGAACAGAATTTTGTGGCACGACGCTCGCGGCTGGAGCACACCGTATCCGGCGATCCGCACATCTCTCTTTTTCCCGCTCGCGATTGATCTCACGGATG
>DASYSH010000271.1:0-2753 GCA_036003525.1 Gemmatimonadaceae bacterium
TGATGCGAGAACCCTTCTTCGGCGACATGAAACGAAGCCGAAAGATTGAAAATCGCCTGGCCATGCTGGATCGCCGTAACCCGGCGCGTGGTGAAGCTGTTGCCATCCCGCAGCCGGTCGACGAAGTACACGATCGGCGCCTTCAGGTCGCCGGGCAGGATGAAATATCCGTGCGCGGAGTGAGCTTCACGATCGCCGTCGACCGTGCGGCGCGCGGCGACGAGCGCCTGCGCGAAGACCTGACCGCCGAACACCCGGCCGGTGCCGAGGTCGCGGTTCTGGCCGCGATAGATATTGACCTCGAGCGGTTCGAGATCGAGCAGTGAAAGAAGCGCTTCGGTGGATGCTGACATGGGTGAACTATAGCTAACTTTCGGCCATGCCCAATCCATCTCCGTACCGTTCGCTGCCGCCAGAACGCCGCATCGCCCTTCTCATGAGCGCGATGGCCGCATCGAAAGAAGCGCGCGTTCTCTATACGCAGCGCCTGCTGGCGCGCGGCGGCGGTTTCCGCGCCGTGACGCTGAACTCCTGGCCGGCGGAAAAGCTCGCGAAGGAAATCGTGCGCATGAAAGCCGAGCAGCCGCAGGACGAACTCGATTTGCTCCATCTGCTGTACGTCCAGCTCGAGCCCGCGATTCAAATCGACTTCCTCGACACTGCGCGCGTCTCGCACGAGCGCGGCGTGATGCCCGAAGATCTCGAGCCGCCGTTTGCCGATGAGGCCGCCGTGAAACTGGCGGCGGCCAAAGTTATCGAACAACATGGGGAGGACGGCGCACGTTATCTGCACACGCTGGCGCGTTACAGCGCCGCGGGCTGGCCTGGAATTGGCGAAGTGGTTGAGAAACTGGATCAGAAATAACAGCGCAGGAAAACCGGAACCGGTAAAACCCCATCATGAAATTGATTCGCACGATTTCTCTCGCGGGCGCAGCCGCCCTTCTCGCCGTGCCACTCGCCGCGCAGCGCCCCGGCGACGGCGCGTCATCCGATCCGGTCATCGCGCGCATCTGGCGCGTCGGCATGGACAGCTCGCATGTCAAACAGCTCTCGCAGGCGCTGTTCGACTCGGTCGGGCCGCGCCTCACGGGCAGCCCCGGTCTGCTCGCCGCAAGCAATTGGGCGATCAATCAATACAAGTCGTGGGGCATCGAGGCGAAGCGCGAAAATTACGGGACGTGGCGCGGCTGGCGTCGCGGCACGTCGCATATCGACCTCATGTCGCCGCGCGTGCGCACGCTCGACGGCACGATGCTCGCATGGAGTCCGGGCACGAATGGCAAGGCGGTCAGCGCGGAAGTCATCGTGCTGCCGAAGTTCAACGACAGCACCGAATTCGTGAAGTGGCTTCCGCAGGCAAAGGGAAAGATCGTGATGGTCTCGCCGGCATGGCCGACGTGCCGTCCGTCGGAAGATTGGTTCCGCTGGTCGACGCCCGAGTCGATGGCCCGCATCGATTCTGAAATCGGCATCATGCAGCGCGAGTGGAGCAACAACACGGCCGACAGTACCAAGCTCTATCGCGGCACGGGCTATTCGCTCGCGCTCGGCACGGGCACGCTTGGCGTCCGGCTCGAGAAGGCCGGCGTACTCGGGGTCATTTCGTCGCGGCCGAAAATCGCTGGCTTTCCGAATCCCTTCGCGGCGGCCGGCGGCGCAGGCGGCCGCGGCGGTCGCGGCGGCCCAGTGACTCCCGGCCCGGCGAGCGATCACGGCGGCGGCGCAAGTCCCGGCGCGGGCGCGGCAGGTGGCCGTGGCGGACGCGGCGGGGCGGCGGCACCCGGCGCGCCGCAGGGCAGCGGCGGCTGGGGCACGACTGAGATTTTCGAGACATACAACACCATCGCTCCCGCGGTCACGCTCGACTGCGAAGACTACGGCCTCGTCTTCCGCCTCGCGGAAAACAAGCAGAAGCCGATGGTCCGACTCGAGCTCGACGCCACACTCCTCGGCGAACAGCCGGTGTTCAATACGGTCGCGAGCATCAGGGGCTCGGAGAAGCCGAATGAATACGTGATGCTGTCGGCGCACTTCGACTCGTGGGACGGATCGTCCGGCGCGACGGACAACGGCACGGGCACGATGATGGCGATGGAAGCGATGCGCATTTTGAAGACGGTCTATCCGCATCCGAAGCGCACGATTCTCGTCGGACACTGGGCGAGCGAAGAGCAGGGCTTGAACGGCTCGACCGCGTTCACCGAAGATCATCCCGAAGTCATGAAGGGACTGCAGGCGCTGTTCAATCAGGACAATGGCACCGGACGCGTGCAGTCGGTGACGTCGTCAGGCCTGAGCGACATCGGACGTCACCTGAAATCATGGTACGGCAAACTGCCGCCGTTTTACACGGACAGCCTGAGTCCGAATGTCGTCTCGTGGAATTTCAACGACGTGCCGACCGGAAATCCCGGCGGTACCGACGGCGCGGTGTTCGCGTGCTTCGGCACGCCGTCGTTCGGCATGGGCGCGGTGAGCTGGAACTACAACTCGTACACATGGCACACCAATCGCGACACGTACGATAAAGTTGTGATCGACGATGTGAAGCACAACGCGACGCTGGCGGCGATGCTCGCGTATCTCGCCTCGGAGGATCCGGACTTCATCAAGCGCGATAAATCGCCGGGTACATGGCCCGAGGGATGGCCGGCCAACTGTGGGCATGTGCCGCGGAGTACGAAACCACGCCTCTGAGGGCGGTGAGGGGTGGCGGGAAAGATTAGTGAGGGGTGAGGGGGAAGATCAGT
>DASYSH010000272.1:0-7561 GCA_036003525.1 Gemmatimonadaceae bacterium
CCGGCCTCGCGCACATGTTCGAGCACATGTTCTTCAAAGCGAACGATACGTATCCGAACCCCGACCAGTTCATGGACCGCGGGTCGGAGATGGGCGCGGTGTTCAATGCGTCGACGAAAGAGGAGCAGGTGAATTACTACCTGACTCTTTCAGCGGACTCGATGGAGGCGGGAATGAAGTTTCTCGCATCCGCGCTGCTCGCGCCGAAATTCCGCCAGGACGAGCTCGAACGCGAACGACAGGTCGTGCTCGGCGAATACGACCGAAACGAGTCGTCGCCCGGGTTCAAGCTCGAGCAGGAGATGGGAAAGAAATTGTGGGACGGTGAGTGGAGCCGGAAAAATGTCATCGGCGACCGTCAGGTGCTGCAGACCGTCACGCCGGACAAAATGCGGTACATCAGGGATCTGTACTATGTGCCGAACAATTCCGTGCTTATCATTTCGGGCGACGTGAATCCGGCGGTCGCGTTTGCGTCGGCCGAAAAAATCTTTGCGCCATGGAAGCGCGGCGACGATCCGTTCGTGAAAGCGCCCGTGCCTCCGATGCCAAAGCTGACGGCAAATTCGGCGGTGATCGACGAAGAGCCGGTCAATTCGGTGACCGCGCTGATCCAGTGGCAGGGTCCGAGTGTCCGCGGAGATGAAAACGCGACCTTTGCCGCGGACGTCTACTCCGACGTGCTCAACAATCCGCAGTCGCGCTTCTGGCACAAACTCGTCGACAGCGGACTCTGGCAGGGCGTCGTCGTGAACTATTACACGCTCAACAACGTCGGCCCGATCACGGTGAGCGGACAGACCACGCCGGAAAAACTTCGCGCGGCGCTCGCGGCGATGATGTACGAGCTCGGCGAGTCGGTGAAGCCCGGCTATTTCTCCCAGGAAGAACTCGATGCGACCAAGGCGAACCGCGCGGTGACGTCGGCCTTCGGTGAAGAAAAAAGTTCGGACTTCTCGCACACGATCGGATTTTGGTGGGCCGCATCGGGGCTGGAGTACTATATGAAGTACGTCGACGAGATGGCCAAGCGCACTCCGCAGGATCTGCGCAACTACGCGAGTAAGTACATCATCGGCAAGCCGCACGTCGTCGGCGTCCTGATGAATCACGATGATCGCGTCCGCATCAAGCTCACCGAAGACGAGCTCATCAAGATCGGCGGACCGACCGGAGTCACACCATGAAGCGTCTCCTGCTCGCGCTCACCCTCGCCGCATCGACGGCGCAGGGGCAATCCGATACCGCGACCGTGACCTACATGGTGAACGGCATCCGCGTGATCCAGCGCAAGACGACGGCGTCGATCGTCGTCGCCAACCTCTATTTGCTGGGCGGCGTGCGACAGGTGACGCCGCGCACGGCCGGCATCGAAAATTTTCTCCTCGCCGTCGGCGACCGCGGAACCCAGAAATATCCGAAGGACATTCTGCGCCGCGCGATTGCGCGCACGGGAAGCGAGATCGACGTCTCGCCGAATCAGGACTGGACCGTCGTCAGCATTCACACGACGACGAGCGAACTCGATTCCACGTGGTCGATCTTCGCGGAAAGAATCATGCACCCGGCGCTCGACTCGGCGGACGTCGAGTTCGTGCGCGATCAGATGGTGAGCGGCGTCCGGCAGCGCGTCGACAGTCCCGAAGCGACGCTCGACTATCTGTCCGACAGCATCGCGTACGCGGGCGCGCCGTACGCGCTGTCTCCCGTGGGAACGGAGGGATCCCTGTCGAAAATTTCACGCGCCGAGCTGCGCGCGTACGAGCGCGACCAGATGGTGACGTCGCGCATGATGATGGTGATCATCGGCAATGTTTCGCGCGCAAAGGTCGAGGCGCTCATCGGTGGAACACTCGGCAAGCTTCCCGCGGGCAAGTACGTGTGGACGATGCCCGACACGATGCCGTCGCGACCGGCGGATGTGATCTTCGACCAGCGCCCGCTGCCGACGAATTACATCCAGGGATTCATCAACGGGCCGCCCGCGAACAGCGCGGACGCGCCGGCGATCCGGATTGCGTCGGCGGTGCTTTCGGGGCGCATGTTCGCGGAAATCCGCTCGCGCAGAAATCTCACATATGCGGTGAGCGCGAACTTCCGTGACCGCGGCCTGACGTCGATGGAACTCTACGTCACGACGACATCGCCGGATACGACGATCGCGCTGATGCTCGACGAAGTGCGCGCGCTGCAGGAAGGTGAAATCGAAACGTCACGGCTGCGTCCGCTCGTGCAGCAGTTCATCACGGAATACTTTCTCGACAACGAAACGATCACCGCGCAGGCCGATTTTCTGGCGCGCAACCAGCTCTATCGCGGCGATTATCATGCGGGCGCGCGGTTTGTCGCCGACCTCAAGGCCGTGACCGGCGCCGACGTCCGGCGCGTCGCGCGCACTTATTTCAAGAATGTGCGCTGGGCCTACGTGGGCGATCCGTCGCGGGTGAAACTCAACAGGCTTCTGTCCTTCTAAAAAACCCTAGCGCCGCGCGCGCAGTGTTTCGCGCACGGCGGCGAGCGATCCTCCCGTCGCGTGTAACGCGACGAGCGTGTGATAAATGAGATCGGCCGCCTCCTCATTTGCGCGCGCGGCGTCGCCATCGGCGCACGCCGTGACGAACTCGCTCGCTTCCTCGCCGATTTTCTTGAGGCGCAGGTTGCGATCGCCGAGCAGGCGGGCGGTGTAGCTCTGACTCGCGGCGCCCGCCGCGCGCTCGTCGATCGTCGAATCGAGCTCGGCGAGCGTATCCGCGGCGACATCACCGAAGCATGTCGTTGCTCCCGTGTGACATGCCGGCCCGGCGGGAATCACACGCGCAAGCACCGCGTCGCGGTCGCAGTCCGCGGTCAGCGTCTCGACCCGCTGCGTGTTGCCGCTCGTCGCGCCCTTGTGCCAGAGGCCGCGCGATCGCGACTGATAGTGCATCTCGCCGGTCGCGATCGTCCGCTCGAATGATTCGCGCGATCCGAACGCGACCATCAGTACCTGTCCGGTCAGCGCGTGCTGTGCGACGACGGTGACGAGGCCATTTCCCTTTTCAAAATCGAGTGCGTTCAGATCGAGCATAGAATCCTTCGTGATTCAGTCGCGAGCGCGGCGTTTGTGGCGATGGAGTTGCCGCCGAACGCGGTGACGCGGCCGGTGTAATCCGTAAATGCGCCGCCGGCCTCTTCTATGATTGGAACGAAGCAGGCGATATCCCAAGCGTTGACGATGGCGTCCACCATCACATCTGCGCGTCCTGTTGCGACGAGCAAATAGCCGAACGCATCGCCCCACATCCGGCTCACCGCCGCCATGCGTGAGAAGCGATCCCATGCGCTGCGCCGTGCACCGGGCGCGAAAATCGTGTCATCGCTCGTCAGCACCGTCGCGTCGCCAATTGCGGCGACGTTGCTCACGGCGGCGCGCAACCCATTGTGCCAGCAGCCGCACCCCTTCGCGGCGGCGATGGTCTCGCCCGTCGCGGGAAAACTCGCGGCGCCGGCGAGGACTGTTTCGCCCTCGAGAACTGCCACGAGCGATCCCCACAGCGGCACGCCGCGAACGAACGACTTGGTCCCGTCGATTGGATCGAGAATCCAGCGACGGCCGCTCGTTCCTTCCTTGTCGCCGAATTCCTCGCCGACAATTCCGTCGTCCGGAAACCGGGCGGCGATCCAATCGCGCGCGAGCTGCTCCGCGCCGCGATCGGCGAGCGTAACCGGCGAGCCGTCCTCCTTCCACTCAATGGCGACGCCGGCGCGATAGTGCCGGTGGGCGAACGCGCCGGCGAGATCGGCGCATTCGCGCGCGGCTTGCAGCAGTGAGTCCTGCGATTCCGACTTCATGCGGCGATCCTCACCGGGATGTTTGCCGCGCGCATCGCGTTCTTGAGTTCGGAAACGGTCACGATGCCGTCGTGCACGATTCCCGCAACCAGGGCCGCATCGGCGCCGGCGCGCTCGAGGACGTCGCACACATCCAGCGCGGATCCCGCGCCGCCGCTCGCGATCACCGGAACATTCACCACGTCCGTTACCGCGCGCGTCAATTCCAGATCGTAGCCCGTGCGCGCGCCGTCACGATCGATGCTCGTGAGCAAAATCTCACCGGCGCCGCGATCGGCGCATTCTCGCGCCCACGCGACGGCATCGAGTTCGGTGCGCACCCTCGCGCCGGACGTGTACACGCGCCACGCGTCGCCTTCGCGGCGCGCGTCGATGCTCGCCACGATGCACTGCGCGCCGAATTTCCGCGCACCCTCCGTCATGATTTCGGGGCGCGCGACCGCGGCAGAGTTGACGCCGATCTTGTCCGCGCCCGCGCGCAGTGCGGAGGCCATATCGTCCACCGTGCGAATGCCGCCGCCGATCGTCAATGGAATGAACAGCCGTTCAGCCGTGCGCGTGGCGAGCTCGAGCATAGTCGCGCGCTCCTCGTGGGTCGCCCCGATGTCGAGAAAAACCATTTCATCGGCGCCGTGACTTTCATAGCGTTCCGCGAGTTCGACGGGATCGCCGATGTCGCGCAGCCCTTCGAACTGCACGCCTTTCACGACCCGCGCCCCCCGCACATCGAGGCACACGATCACACGTCTCGTGAGACTCACTTTCGCCGTCCCGCCTTTGTGCTCAGCGCGACGCTTCCCTTCGTGCTGAACACGCTCCCGGTATCCGCGAGCGCCTGGGCGAGCGAGAACCCGAGAGCCTTGAACGCCGCCTCGACAATGTGATGGCGGTCTTCGCCGCGCAGCACTCGAATGTGCAGCGTGAACTTTCCCGCATCGCAGAACGAGCGCATCCAATGCTCGAAAAAGGTGCTCGGAATCGGACCTCTGTAGAAAGGCCGGCCTCCGACGTCGAGCACTGCCTGCACAAGCGCATCGTCCATCGGAACCGTTCGCTCCCCGTATCGCGCCGCTCCCTTGGGCACGACCGCGGCCACGGCCTGTCCGACCGTCAGCGCCACATCTTCGACGATGTGATGGCGCAGATCGCCGCGCGCCATGATCGTGAGATCGAGCCCGCTGTACTTCGCGAGCGCGGTCATCATGTGATCGAGAAATGGCACGGTCGTATCGATCTTCGCGACTCCGCGACCGATCGACGCCGACACGCGAATCGTCGTCTCGCTGGTCTTTCGTTCCACCACTTTCGAACGGCTCATACGGCAAACTCCTCCGCGACCAACTGTGGGTCGAGCGCGCCGGTATAGAGCGCCATGCCAAGCACGGCGCCGGCGAGCCCGCGATCTTCGAGAGCGCGCAAGTCTTGCAGCGTCGAGATTCCGCCTGACGCCAGCACGGGCCACTCGCTCGCTTCGGCCACGTCTTCCATCAAGGGCAGATCTGTGCCTGCCATCTGTCCCTCGCGATGCACGGCGGTGACGAGCAGTCCGCCGAGCGGAACACCGCGGAGATCGTCAATGAGGTCGAGAATGTTGCGCGGGTGTTCGCGCGTCCATCCGTGCGTCACGACGCGCCGGTCGCGCACATCGGCCGCAAGAACGATCACACCCGGATTCGCATCGGCAATTTCCCGAAGCCAATCCTGCTCCTCGATGGCGCGCGTGCCGACGACGATGCGTTCCGCGCCGTCGGACAGCAGGCTTTCGATTTCTTCGGACGTTCGAATCCCGCCGCCGACCTGAACCGGCGTCGCTGCGTCGGCGAGGAGGTCGCGCACGATCGATCGATTGGATCCGCGGCCGGTCGCGGCGTCGAGATCGACGACGTGCAGCCTGTGAAATCCATATCCCGTCCAGCGCCGCGCGATATCGCGCGGATCGCCGAGGCGGATTTTCTCTTTGTCGAAATCTCCGCCGACCAGCTGCACGACGCAGCCTTCGCGGAGATCGATCGCGGGAATGGCAAGCATTTTCTATGAGTTCGGGAGGCGGGTCAGGTATTCATTGATAAATGCGAGCCCGGGCGCGGAGCTTTTTTCCGGATGAAACTGCACCCCGACGGTATGTCCGGCGCGAACGGCGGCGGCAAAGCGATCGCCGTCATGCGTCGACCACGCCGTCACGACCGACTCGTCGCGCGGCCGGCATGCGAAGCTGTTTGCATAATACGCCGTCGCGAGACCCGCACCGTCGAACAGCGCATCGTTCGCATCGTCGATCGAGTTCCAGCCGATGTGCGGCGTTCGCACGGTGCGGAGCCTCGTGACCGAGCCGGGAAACACGCCGAGTCCCGCGCCCGGTCCTTCGTCGCTCGAATCGAACAGCAGCTGCATGCCGAGACACACCCCGAGACACGGAAGTCCGGATGCAATCGCGCTGCGCATCGCATCACGCCCCGGCGCGAGCGCGAGCGCGGCGGGTTCGAACGCGCCGACGCCGGGAAGCACGAGCACGTCCGTATCCACCGCCGCGCGCGCGTCGGATTCGAATCTCACTTCGCGGCCGTCCCCGCGCATCGCTTTCGCGAGCGAGTGCAGATTCCCCGCGCCGTAATCGAACAGCGTGATGCGCATCAGGACTGCTTTGCCGCGCGCAACAGCGTAAGTGCGCGTTCCATCACCGGCCACGGCGCCGCGGTGATGCGAAACGCGTCGCCGATTCCGCGAAGATCGCGGAACGGACGGATCGCGATGCCGCCGGCGCGCAGCGCGCTCGCGAGCGCGAACGCCTTGGATGTCGGCACGAGCAAAAAGTTCGCGACGGATCGAATGGGGGAGAAGCCCATCGCGCGCAGCTCTGCGTCGAGCCTGTCGCGGCTCGCAACGGCCTCGCGAACATGCGCGGCGACCCACGCGGCGTCGGTCGTCATCGCTTCGACTGCCGCGCGTTCGGCCAGCATGTTGAGCTTGAACGGGCCGCGCGATTTCTCGATGGTCTCGATGATTTTCGGCGACGCGGTCGCGTACCCGACGCGCAGCCCCGCGAGCCCGTATGCTTTCGAAAGTGTGCGGCACACGACGACTCGCTCGAGCGCGGGCGCCTCGGAGAGAAATCCGTCGAGTCCTGTGAATTCGGCATACGCCTCATCGATCAGCACGAGGCCGCGCGCGCCCGCGATGACGCGACGGATCGTGTCGACGTTCGTCGGCGACGCCGTCGGATTGTTCGGCGAACAGAGATAAATAATTCGTGCGTTCGTCGCGAGCAGCGCGTCGGCATCCATCGAATGGTCCGCCATGAGCGGAACCGGCACCGGCGCGATGCCGTTGATGCGCGAAAATACCGGAAGCATCACGAACGTCGGATCGGGGTGCGCGACCGCATCGCCCGGCGATGCGAACGCGCGGATCACGCAGTCGAGAATATCGTCCGAGCCGTTTCCGGTCACGACACAATTCGCCGCTACTCCCGCCATTTCCGCGACCGTGCGCTTCAGCGAGTCGCCGTACATGTCCGGGTAGCGCGACACATCGAGACCGGCGCGCAATACAGCGGCGGCGGCCGGAGGCACGCCCCATTGATTCGTGTTGTCGCTCAAGTCCGTTTCCGCGCCGGCGCCCGCCGAATAGCGCGGGATCGACACAAAGTCCGGGCGCGAGAGTTCGTCGGTCGCGATGCGGTTCGAGCTGCTCATCGTACGCTCCATTGTCTGGCCGCTGCGGCGTGACCCGG
>DASYSH010000273.1:0-1526 GCA_036003525.1 Gemmatimonadaceae bacterium
CACGATCACTACGGTGCTGCTCAACTCGCTGTTCGAGCAGGACACGGTGACGGCGGAGCGTCGCGACGTGCTCATCACGAATCCGACGACGAAATTCGAAAATCTCAACTTCAGCCGGTCGACGACCGACTCGCTGATCGAAATCGGCCGTGTCGCCGCGCGCGCGGCATTTGCAAGCTCGCCATGCCTCAGCACGCTGCATACGGCGATTCGCGTCGTGCCGCTGCCGGTGCGAGTGAAGCAGGTTGGATTCTCGGGCGTGCGCGTCGTCGACGGCGATCTCGTGCTCGACGAGCTCGGAGTGTACGCCGGCGACTCGCTGAATATTGCGCGACTCGACCGCGGCATTCACTCGATCAGCCAGCACGAGCGCTACCGCGGATTGTGGCTGCAGCCCGAGGGCAGCGGCGCCGATGTGACGTTCCACGTGCAGCTCGATCCCGCGCCGCAGCGCTCATTCGGCGGCGGCGTCGCGTTCGATCAGTTCATGTCGGGGCGCATCTGGTTTGGCGGTATCGATCGAACGCTGCTGAACGGCGACGCGGAAGCCGTCGCAATCGCCCGGCTCGGAACGTACGAACAGGATCTCGACCTGTTCGTCCGCCGCCGCGCCCTGATCGGAAAACGCTACGTGCCCTTCACGATCGAAGCGACGGTGAAGCACGAACTGATTCGCCTGTTTTCGGGGAGCGGCGAGCTGCCATCGGCTGAGACGCGCGAATACACGGCGTTCATCGGCTTCAAGCAGGATCCGAAAATCGATATGTGGACCGGCGAGATTGGCGTCGACGCTCGCCTCTGGCACGAGCCGGCGCGGAACCTGCGCGGAACATACGGAATTCGCGCGGCAGTGTACCGGCAGGCGTCGGAGTACGAGATGGGCACGATCGTCGAAGCGATCGGCGACTTCGATTATCAGCGTGGACGTTTCGAGACCAACAAGCTCTGGAGACTCGGTGGCGGGTTCGACATGACGGCGCGCGTTCGAGCCGGCTGGGGCAACCGGCTTCCGCTCCAGCAGACGTTCGCGCTCGGCGGCGACGACGGGTTTGCGGGTTATCGCATCGGAGAGCTGCGCGGGTCGCAGGAGGCGTTCGGAAGTGTGCTCGTGCGCAAGCGACTGACCCCGTCGCTGCATGCGCGGGTCGAGTTCATGTCCGGCGAGGTCGCGGATGGATCGGGCGTATTTACTCGAGTCCCGGGATCGACGTCGGGCGAGCTGTTCGGTGGAATTCGCATCGGACTGGAAGCGGCGACGCCGGTGGGGCCGATCAGAGTTGAGGAAGGCGTCGCGAACACCGGTCAGCGCGCAATATTGATCCGGGTCGGGAAATGGTTTTAGTGGGTGTCCATGGTTTTAGTGGGTGTCCATGGTTTTAGTGGGTGTCCATGGTTTGAGTTGGATGTCCAGGGTTTTACTCTAGTGTCTAAGGTCTAGTGTCTAGAGTCTGAAAACCCGCAGTTCGCCGTTCAGAGCTGTGAACGACGTACTGCGGGTTATCAGACTCAAGACTCTAGACTTTAGA
>DASYSH010000274.1:0-5404 GCA_036003525.1 Gemmatimonadaceae bacterium
CAGGCGGAATCGTGCCGTCGGAGCTCGCCGGCGGTTCACCGACGCGAGGCAGCGCGCGGCCGCGCTCGTCAGCGCTCGTCGCATCGGCGGTCGTGAGCGTCCACGTGCCCGCGTTGCCGCCGGCATGCGATGCGATCGCCGCCGAGATCCCGCCGGGCGAAGGCAGCCATGCGAACGCCGCAACCGATGCGCCGCGGCGATCGAACGACGCGGCGCGCACGAGCGCGGCCGGATCCCACGCGGAGACTCCGTGCGCCATCGCGTCGCGCGACACCGGCGCGACCTGCGCCGAATCGGCATCGATGATCGTTTCGAGTCCGAACGCGCGGCGTGTGAACAGTGTGCGCGTGCGCAGGAACGGTTTGTCGCGCGCGCGCGTGTCCCACTCCGACGGCGCCCATCGAATCAGCTCCGGAAGGACGAACTTCACGCCGGGCCCGCCCAGCACGAGAATTCCGACGAGCACCAGCGTGACGCGACGATAGCCGTGCCATCCCGACCAGAGCACGAGCGGCGCCGAAACCAGCGATGCGACGGAGAGAATCGTGAGCAGCGGCAGCGTGAACCGATAATCGTACGCGACGAACGCGCCGAGCGCGCCCGAGCCGTTTGCGAGCAGCGCGAGGCTGTCGATCCGGTAATTCCAGGCGAACAGAAGCATCGCGAGCGCGCCGAGCGCCGCGAAATGCCGGCGCACGTACGCCGAGATGTACAGTCTTCCGCTTTCCCATTTCAGGCTCGGCGTGATCGCGTACAGAAAAATCACGACGACGGTGACCGTGACGAGCGCGCCGACTGACCACGCGAACAGCGAGCGCTCGAGCGGCAGGCGGTACATGTAAAAGCTGAGATCGCGGTCGTTGAACGGCGCCGTCTCGTGAAACGGCAGCCCGATCCGGGCGAGCGCAAGAATCGTCCAGTCGTCCTGCTCGAACGCGAGCAGCACCGCGAGCACGGCTGACATCGCAAGGACGAGCGCCGTGAGGCGGCGGCCGGGAACGGCCTCTCCGAATTCCATGTTGCCCAGCCGGCGCGGCAGCACGAGCGAGACGATCGAACTGCGAACGGCGTAGAGGTTCGCGAACGACAGCGCGAATCCAGCCAGCAACGTGCCGGCGACCAGCACCGCTTCATGCGCGAGCTCGCTGCGGTACAGCGGGAGCGCGCCCATGGAATCGTACCACACCCATTCCGCATAAGCGCCCGCAATCGCGCGACCCGCGAGCAGGAAGAGTGCCACTGCGGCGACCGAGACGAGCACCCAGCTGCGCCGCGTCATCGTGTGTCTAGGAAAGCATCGGAAACGCGACGCCCTGTGTGGCGAGCCACGCTGCGACATCCGCGCGAATCTCGTCGAGCCGCTGCTGCGAAAGCGCTTCAAATCGCGCGACGATGATCGGCTGGGTATTCGACGCGCGAATCAATCCCCATCCGTCGCCGTACAGCACGCGCGCGCCATCGACTTCGATCACCTCATGCGTCTTCTTGAAATGCGCGACGGCCGCCGCAACGACGGCGAACTTCTTGTCATCGGGGCAGTCGATGCGGATTTCCGGCGTGGATACATACCGCGGAATGTCGGCGAGCAATTCCTTCACACTCTTTCCCGAGTCGGCCACGATGCGCAGCAGGCGTGCGGCGCCGTACAATGCGTCGTCGTGGCCGTAGAATCCCTCGGTGAAAAACATGTGCCCCGACATTTCGCCCGCGAGCGGCGCATGCAGCTCCTTCATCTTTTCCTTGATGAGGGAGTGGCCCGTCTTCCACATCACCGGCGTGCCCCCCGCGCCCTCGACCGCCTTGGGAAGCGCCTGCGAACATTTCACGTCGAAGATGATCGACTGTCGCGGCGCGGCATCGCCGGTGCGCGCGAGAACGTCCCGCGCGTAGATGATCAGCAGGTAATCGCCCCAAATGATCGTGCCGTCGCCATCGACGATTCCGATTCGGTCCGCGTCGCCGTCGAATCCGACGCCGAGATCCGCGCCGGTGCGCCGCACCGTCGCGATGAGATCCTGGAGATTCTCGACGACGGTCGGATCCGGATGGTGATGGGGGAACGTGCCGTCGCTCTCGTCGTAGAGAAAAACCGGATCGATACCCAGCCGGGAAAAAAGGCGCGGCGCGACGAGCGCGCCCGCGCCGTTTCCACAGTCGAACACGACCTTCAGCGGACGCGAAAGCTTTCCGATGCGCGCGACGATATCGTCTTCGTAGCGGGCGATCACGGCTTCGCTGCGGATGCTTCCCTTCCCGCTGGGATATTTGCCGGCCTCGATAATCGCGCGCAGCCGCTGGATTCCTTCGCCCCACAGCGAGCCGGTGCCGACACAAATCTTGAAGCCGTTGAACTCCGGCGGGTTATGCGACCCGGTGATCTGGATGCCGGCGCTTACCGGAAGATGATGCAGGCTCCAGTACAAAAGCGGCGTCGGGACTTCGCCGATATCGACGACTTCCGTGCCGGCCGACATGAGCCCTTCGACGAGGGCGTCGCGCAGTGCAACGCCGTTCGGCCTGTTGTCGCGTCCGACCGCAACGATGAGCGGAATGTTTCGCTCGGAGAGCAGCGCGGCGAATGCGCGACCGATGGCGCCCGCCGTTTCCACGGTGAGGTCCTTCCCAACCACCCCGCGGATGTCGTACTCCCGGAAGACTCCAGCCGAGATCAGGGGGCCTTCGCGGTGCTGACCGCCGTGGCGGCCTTGGGTGGCGCGGGCTGGTTGTCGCGAGCCCAGTTGACGACGCGTGCCGGGGCAATGCCGGCCAGCAGCACGAGCGCCACCGACACCGCGAGCACGATACGCGTAAGCGTCCCCATCGGCGGCGGAACCTGCGCGCCGTCCGGGCGGGGCTTCATGAACATCACGCGTACGATCTGCAGGTAATAGCCTGCCGATATCACCGACGCGAGCACGAGCAGAATCGCAAGCGGAACCAGCGAGCGGAACGGCGTCGCCTCTGCCGCGGCGAGCACGTACACTTTCGACCAGAAACCCGCGCCGCCGAAGATCGGGAAACCAAGCAGCGCCAGCATGCAAACGGCCATGCCCACCGCCATCACGGGCCGCACGCTCCACAAGCCTTCGTAATCCGTGATCTCGAGATCGCGTTCACCCGAGCGGCTCATCGCGCAGACCACCGCGAATGCGCCGTATGTCGCGAGCGTGTACGCAAGCAGATAGAACAGAAATGCCGCCGAGCCGCTGTTCGTGCCGGCCGCGATCGCGACGAGCAAATATCCGCTGTGCACGATGCTCGAATACGCGAGCAGGCGCTTCACGTTGCGCTGTGCGAGCGCCACGACATTGCCGTAGACCATCGTCGCCGCGGCGATCCACCACAACGGAATCAGCCACGCGAAGTCGAGGAGATCGAACGATTCGCGCCAGACGCGGAGGAACACGGCGAACGCCGCGGCTTTTACCGCTGCCGCCATGTACGCCGTGATCGGCGTCGGCGCGCCTTCGTACACATCCGGGGCCCACATGTGGAACGGCACCGCCGCAACCTTGAAACCGAATCCGACGAGCAGCAGGCCGATGCCCATGAGCAGCATCGACTGGTGCGCGAGCTTGAACTGCACGATGTTCGCGCCGATCGTCGTCAGGTTGGTCGACCCGGTCGCGCCATACACCAGTGCGATTCCGTACAGCAGGAATCCGGTCGAGAACGCGCCGAGCAGGAAATATTTCAGCGATCCCTCGGCCGACCGCCGGCTGCGGCGGTTCATGCCGGCGAGCACGTACACGGCGATCGACATCATCTCGATGCCGAGGAATACGATCATGAGATCGCGCGCGGCGGCCATGATCATCATGCCCGAGGTCGCGAAGAGCACGAGCACGTGCGACTCGGCGCTGAAAATTCCTTCACGGCCGTTGTATTCGATGCCGAGGGCAACGGCGCCGAGCGCGGCGAGCAGGAACAGTGAGTCCGCGGCGAACCGGTATCCGTCGACGGCTATGACGCCCGGGCCGCTGGACAATCCTGAATTGCCGAACCAAAGCGTGACGGCGAGCGTCGCGAGCAGCACGCCGATGCTGCAATAGCCGACGAGCCGCTGGTGTTCGTTGCTGTCCGGGCGCCACGCGGCGACGAGCATGAGAACCATCGCGCCGACCATCAGCACGAGGTCGGGCGTGAGCGCCTGCATCAACTGCGTCGGGACCGACAGATCGAAGTTCATCAGCGGATCTCGGCGTTCGAGCCCAGGCCGAAATTCAGCGTGGACCCCTCTACACGATGGACGAGGCGCGCAGCGGCGTCACGGGTTTTGTCGAGCACCGGAGCCGGATACACACCCAGCCAGATGATCGCGAATATCAGCGGCAACAGGAGACCGATCTCGCGCCAGTTCAAATCAGGCAATCCCATGTTTTCCGGTTTCGTCAGCGGATTGTAGATGATCCGCTGCAGCGCCCACAGGAGATACGCCGCGGCGAAGATCACGGCCGTCGCCGCGATCAGCGCGAAAATCGGCTGCGTGCGGAACGAACCGATCAGCACGAGGAATTCGCCGATGAATCCGTTCGTGCCCGGCACGCCGATCGAGCTCAGCGACACGAGCGTCAGGATCGTGGCGAACACCGGCATCACCTTCGCGATGCCGCCGTAGTCTTCGATGAGCCGCGAGTGACGGCGCTCGTAGATCATGCCGACGAGAAGGAAGAGCGCGCCGGTCGAGACGCCGTGCGCGAGATTCACGATCAGCGCTCCCTGCACCGATTGCACCGACATCGCGAAGATGCCGAGCATCACGAAACCCATGTGGCTCACGGACGAGTACGCCACGAGTTTCTTGAAGTCGGGCTGCACCATCGCGACGAGCGCGCCGTACACGATGCCGATGACGGCCAGCGTGAGGATCGCGAACCGCACCGGCGGATATGACGCGACGCCAGGAAAGAGCGGAACCGCGAATCGCAGGAAGCCGAACGTGCCCATCTTCAGCATGATCGACGCGAGGATCACCGAGCCGGCGGTCGGCGCTTCGACGTGCGCGTCGGGCAGCCAGGTGTGGAACGGCCACATCGGGACTTTCACCGCGAACGCAATGAAGAACGCCGCGAACAGCCAGAGCATCGTCTGCGGACCGTACTGGCCCTGCGCAAGAATCCACTCATAGCTGAAGCTCGGGCGTCCGAACGCGTCGCCGGTGCGCACGCCGAGATAGAGAATCGCCACGAGCATCGGCATCGAGCCGAGCATCGTGTAGATGAAGAACTTGAGGCTCGCGTACAGGCGGCGCTGCCCGCCCCAGATGCCGATGATCATGTACATCGGCACGAGCATCAATTCCCACATGACGAAGAACAGCATCAGATCGAGCGACATGAACACGCCGAGCATGCCGGTCGTGAGAATCATGAGGAGCGCGAAATAGCTGTGCATCTTTTCTTTG
>DASYSH010000275.1:0-6283 GCA_036003525.1 Gemmatimonadaceae bacterium
CATCTATTCTATTCGTGTTCGGCTACCTGATTCATACGTGGATCGCCCGGCGGGCGGCACGGAACAGACTCGCAAGCTATCCGGCCGGAGGGCTTGGGTCAAGTTGGCGCCACACATGCAATTCAGGAGCGGCGCTATGGATGCGCGATGGTGAGTTTCACAACCAGCAGGTTCGACGTGAACTTTCCCTCCGCCTCGAGCTCAAGCTGGCCCTGCCGCGTGACGCGGTATTTCACGTCGGTCGGCGGCGCGAAGCGGTGGCAAAACTCGAACATGCCGTCGGTTCCGGTCACGTAGTAGGCATCGCCGGGGATCCATACTCCTTCGCTCGACTTGCTAAAGAAGTCGATCCGGGCGCCGCCGACCCCTTTTCCGTCGGGAGAAAGAACCCTGCCGATCGTGAACAAGGAATCGCCGACCGTCCAATGATGGTTTGCAACGCACTTGTCCGCGATGCGCGATTCGGTCGTCGGCGCGATCAATGTTGCGATGGATGTCGTATCGCGCTTCGCGACAAAATTGATCGGCGTCGGCCAGCCGATGCCGAGCTCGGCGATGCGCGGATCGATCACACGCACGGCGTAAGGACCCGGAAGCAGCTCGTTGATTTCGACGATGCCGTTCGCATCGGCGGTGCCGAAATAGTGCGTTGCGACGAGACCGATCACGGTGCCAATCGCCGGCTTCTTGTCCTGCGTGATCGCATGAATCCGCAGTGATCCGAGCTGCGCCCGCCATGTCAGGCCATCCGGCCACGACGCGCGCGCGAGTTCGCCGCCATCCTCTTCGGCGTACACCCAGTCCTGATATTTCAGATACCCTTTCGTGTCGATCGTGGTATCCGGCGTCGCATTCACGAGGCGGATCCACCAGCGATCGATGAGCACCACGCCGTTTTTCATCGAGCGGAACGAGACATATCCGCCCGGATTGAAACGTCGGGCGCCCGCCTCGACGTTCAAATATTTGTATTCGACGTCGCGCAATTCTTTGGCAACGGAGTCGATCCACAGTGTGCCGTCGATATCGACGCGCCATTTTTTGGGATCCGCGGGCGTGAAACGCAGGCCGATTTGATTCGGCCGTGACCGCTCACGATTTGCGATCTCGAAACAGTACGCGCGGCCGAACGCATCGCTCAGCAGCACGTCTGCGTCCGGTCCGAAATACGTCGCGCTCGCCAGACTGTCCGTGGCAAATCCAAACCGCACGAAATCCGCGGCTTCCTGCGCAGCGGTATAAGTCTTCGCCGTTCCGGCCGCCGAATCGGATTCGACGCGCATCCGCTCGATGTGCTCGCTGTTGCCGTCCATCACCCGATAAAAACCAAGCCGCACGACCTGGCCGGGATTTTCCTCGCGCGCGACGATCGTCGCGAGCAGGCCGGCCCGCGCCTGCTCCCACAGCCCGAGCGCTTGCGCGCCGTCCTTGCGCACGCGGCAGTGCGAATTCGCGAGCACATGCACCGGCTGGATCAGATTCGGAAGCGGACCCATCGCGACATCGAGTCGCCGTGACCCGTCGCGCGCAGGAACCGCGCGCTCGGCCGGCGCGAACCCAATGCGCACGAACCGCGCGGTGCGCGCCGCATCGCGCAGCGCGACGCGATACTCGCCGCGCTCGTTCGTGAGATTCCGCGCGACGGTCCCGCCGGCGGAATCGAGGAGAATCACGACGACGCCCGGCAGGGGAAAACGCCCGACGCTGTCGGTGACCGTGCCTGCCAGAAGCTGCGCCTGCGCGGCCGGTGCAATGGCGCAGGAGAAGATCAGAAGCTTTACGAGTGAAGCAACTCGGACGCGCATCGCACTAAGGTGGCGGAACCTCCACATCCACGCCAGCCGAAGGGCGCTCTTTCGGAATGCGGACTGTGACAGACGCCGAGAATCGATCGCCGACTTTCGCGCGCACTGTGATGAGGCGCTCACGCGGGACGCCGCACAGATACCAGTTCCCCGCTGCATCGGATGTGATGTCGCGTTCCTGCGCCGTAAACGTGGCGCCGTATTTCCCGTTGACCTTGAACTGGCCGCGCCAGGTGAGCTTGATCGAGGCATTTGGGATTCCGACGTGTGTGCCCTCAAACACGGTGCCGCGCAGCATCGCGACCAGATCACCCTTCGTGCTGTCACCCTTTTCGCCGCACGACGCAGCGAGCTTTTCGTCGTCTGCGAGCAGCGCCGGCATGAAATCGTGCGTGGACTCTCCGGTGCTGAAAAGCACTTCTTGACCGCGCGTCACACCGGTGACATTCCCGCCGGTGAACTGAATCCCGGTGATGACTGTTTGATACGTTTCGCGCGCCCCGCCCGTTCCGTTGTAGTGCGGCACGAGTTGCCGCGCCACACGCGGCATCTTCAGCTCCCAGCTGCTGATGAGCCAGCGGCCCGTCGAGAGCCGCAGGAATTCCTCCGTGCCGCCTGCGTCGATCCGCGCGAGATCGAGCGGAAGGTTTGTGTATCGGAAAACGAGCTGACGCAATTCCGACGAAGTGCGATCGAGCCACAGTGTGCCCTCAATCTCCACTATTCCGTCGCGTTCCTTCGCCGGCTTGAATCCGATGCCCACCCAGTCCGGATTGTCGTGCGGCGGCGGCACTTCGCGGAAACAATGCAGCGACGCGAACGCATTGGACAGCAGCGCTTCGGCGTCCGGCGCGCGGTAGATCGTGCCCGTAGGATCGTCGTCGCTCATGTAGCCGACTTTCGCGAGCGAGTCCGGCGGCAGAGATACAAAAGCCTTCATCGCAGTCGCGCTCGCCGTGCTGCTCGATTGCGTGAGCATCAACTGGCCCGTCGCATCCATGTTGCGCTCGTAAATACGCCACTTCACGGTCTGCTTCGCACCGCCTTGCGTGAGCTGCGTCGCCTCGATGGCTTTGCTCGCTTCCGCCCACATATGAGCGACGGCCTGGCCCGAATCGCGCTGCATGCGGCACGTGCTCTTTCCCTGCACCTTCACAGCGGTCAGCACGATTGCTTCGCCACGCAAGACGATCGGCAAATACTTCGATTCGCTGGCTGTTACATCGAAGCCCGGCACGAGCGTCGGATGAAATCCAATCCGCAGCACTTTGACGTCGTAGTGGCCCGCTCCGGACAGACGCAGCTCGTAGGTTCCCGCTTCGCCGGTGAGCGCGCGCGCCGCTGTCTGGCCTTTCGCATCTGTGGCCATGACGATGACGCCGGCCGCGCGGGAACTGTCGGGGAGCGTGACGATCCCGCGGATGGTTTGCGCGCCAAGGGGCGCTGCACCCGCCATTGCCGCGATCGCCCAATGGACCAGCGTGCGGAGATTGCTCTTCACATGTGCACGATACGGGCGGACGGTTACTTCGTGCAATAGGCGGGGGATTAGGATCGGATTAGCGCGGCTCATGCGGACATAAACCATTGCGGACCAGTGAGTGTCTTAGGTATTGGAGAATTCAAGGCTGAGATCGTTGCTGTGGAACAGTGCGGTGGGACTGGTTCCGTGAGACCGCGTGGCGGGCAACCGACTTCTTTATCGCGAGAATGACATGCATTTGCTCAAGGGGACCTTCGAGGTCCTGATCCTCAAGACGCTCAGTTGGGGACCCGCGCACGGGTATGCGATCTCGCGCTGGATCGGCCAGACATCCGGCGACGATCTTACCATAGAAGAAGGCGCGCTCTACCCGGCGCTGCGTCGGCTCGAGTCAAAGGGATGGCTCGCCGCGAAATGGAAAACGACCGAGACCGGACGCGAAGCACGCGTCTACTCGCTCACGGATGAGGGCCGCCGCGCGCTCCGCCGCGAGCTCGCCGCATGGGAGAAATACGTCGCGGCGTTTACGCGCGTGCTCGACGCGAAACCGCAGGAGGCGCTCTCATGAAAAACCCGGACCGGCCACTCGGCGACGACGACCTCCCGCTCTCCGGCGCGCGCCCCGTCGATGACGATGTGCGCGGCGAGCTCGAATTCCATTTGCAGCAGCGCATCGCCGACCTCATGGCACGCGGCCGCACGCGCGAGCAGGCGACTTCCGAAGCCCGCGCGTCGTTCGGCGACCGCGCCGCGGTCGAGGCCGAGTGCCGCGACATCGAGCAGCGGCGCCGATCAACCAAACGTCGCGCCGATCGTCTCGGCGAACTCTGGCAGGATCTCCGCCTCGGCGCGCGCGTCCTGCGAAAAAGTCCGGGGTTCACGATCTCCGCGATTCTCACGCTCGCGCTCGGCATCGGCGCCAACGCGGCGGTGTTTTCAATTGTGAACGGCGTGATTTTGCAGCCACTCGCCTATGAGCACGCCGACCGGCTCGTCACGCTGTACGAGCGGAACGACAAGGGCGGAAGCGCGCCGATTCCATGGCTGAACTTCGTCGACCTGCAATCGCAATCGCGTTCGTTCGACGGAATGGCGTCGTACGGCACGGGCATTACAACGGTGATTGTCAATGGCACCGCGATGCGCGTGAATGCGGGTGCATTCACCGAGGGTTTTTTCAAAGTATTTCCGCTGAGGCCCGCGATGGGCCGTCTTCCCTCCGACGCGGAACGAACGATCGGCGCGAGCCCGGTCGCCGTCGTGAGTTATGCATTCTGGCGCGACAAGCTCGGCGCGCCGGCGTCGCTCGACACGGTGCACATCATGCTCGACAAGCCGACGTCGGTGATCGGCGTGCTTCCGAACGGATTCGATTTCCCCGACGGAAACCAGATCTATCTCGTGATGGAGCGCGAACGGCAGACGCCGAGCCGCACTGCGCACAACTGGGAAGTCATCGGACGACTCCGCGCGGGCGTGACCGTCGCCGATGCTGAGCACGAGGCGGCGGGAATTTACGCGCGCCTCAGCGCGCTCTATGCGCCGCAGTTCACCGGTGCCGGCGCGCAGATCACGCCGCTGCAGGCACAGATGACCGGCGCACTCAAGACCCCGCTCTACCTGCTGTTGGCGGCATCAGCAGTGCTGCTGCTTGGCGCGTGCGTCAACCTCGCGAGTGCGATGCTCGCGCGCGGGACGGCGCGCGCCTCGGAGTTCGCCGTGCGCTCGGCGCTCGGCGCGACGCGAATCCGGCTCGTGCGCCAGCTGTTTACGGAAAGCGCATTGCTTGCGCTCCTCGGCTGCGCCGCGGGGCTCGCCCTGGCGGCGTTGCTGCTCAAAGTTCTCGCGCTCTTCGCGCCGGCATCACTGCACGTCGAACGCGTGCATGTCGATCTGTGGGTGCAAGGCTTCGCGCTCACGGTCGCCGGACTGACCGCGGTGCTGTTCGGTCTCCTCCCCGCGCTGCGCATCGCCGACTCCAATGGTGCGGTGGCAATGCGCGAGGCAGCCCGTGGCGGCACGGCCGGGGCCACACGCATGCGCGCATGGAACGTGCTGGTCGGCGCCGAAATCGCGCTCGCCGTGGTGCTGCTGTCGGGATCCGCTTTGCTGATTCGTTCGTTCGCGAACGTGATGGAAACGAAAATCGGATTCGAGCCCGCGAATGTGTACACCGTCGCGCTCGAACTGCCGCGGATCAATTACCCGGACTCATCGCCAACGATCACCGCGTTTCACGAGAAGGCGCTCGACCGCATCGGCCACCTGAACGGCGTTCAATCCGTTGGTTTCGCAAACATGCTTCCGCTCAGCGGCAATTATCCCAACGGCGGCATCATCGTCGAGGGAAAGCCGCTCGATCCCACCGGTCAGCCCGCCAGTTATTCAGTGTACCGCGTGGTCGGCGGAGATTATTTCGGCGCGATGAATATTCCGGTCATCAAGGGGCGCGCGCTGCGCGAGAGCGACGGCAACCTCGCGGCGCCCGGCGTCGTGGTCAGCGAAGAATGGGTGAAGCAGGAATATCCGAACGGCGAAGATCCGATCGGCCGGCGCATGCAGGTCGTGGGAATGGACCGGACGGGGACGGTCGAGCCGTGGTATACGATCGTCGGAGTCGTGGGAAATGTGCGCGGGCAAACGGTGACCGGTCCGTATCGCGCGACGAACTATTTCGACTATCGCACGCGTCCGTCATACCGTTCCACGCGGGTGAACTATGCCGTGCGGTCGTCGCTGCCCGCCGCAGTGATCGCGCCTATGATCCGGCGCGAGATTGCGGCGATCGACCACGAAGTGCCGGTCGACATCAAGACAATGAACGATCTCGTCAATCAGTCGGTGGCGGACCGCCGCTTCACGATGCTCGTGCTGGGCGCGTTCGCGACCGTCGCGCTGCTGCTCGCCGTCGTCGGGATCTACGCCGTGGTTTCGTACGCGGTGGCGCAGCGCACGCGTGAGATCGGCGTGCGTCTCGCGCTCGGAGCGACCGGCG
>DASYSH010000276.1:0-3771 GCA_036003525.1 Gemmatimonadaceae bacterium
CCTCCGCGATGAGTGATACGCCGCGAACGCCCCGCACCTGGCGCGACGCGCAGATAGTTCAGCTCGTGCTCGTTCGCTTCCGCGAGTTCCTGCGCGAGCCGGAAGCGCTGTTCTGGGTCTTCGTTTTTCCGGTGCTGCTCACCGCGGGGCTCGGCCTCGCGTTCCGCAGCAAGCCGGTCGACACGCCATCGGTCGCGTACGTCGTGGCGGACATTCACGTTCCGCCACGCATGGATTCCCTCTTCGCGCGGTCAAAGAACGTGATCGCGTATCACATGAGCAGCGATTCGGCCGCCGCGGCTCTGCGCGCGGGCAAAGTTTCACTGATCGTGGTTCAGGATCTCAACGGCGCGATCTCCTATCAGTACGATCCGGCGCGCGACGAATCCCGCACATCGCGCCTCATTGTGGATGAGGCGCTGGAGACCGCCGCAGGCCGCACCGAGCGGCTGAGCACTTCGGACCAGTACATCACGGCGCTCGGATCGCGCTACGTCGATTTTCTCGTGCCGGGGCTCCTCGGCATGAACCTGCTCGGCAGCGGCGTGTGGGGGCTCGGTTTCGCGCTCGTGGATTTGCGGCGAAAGCGGCTGCTCAAGCGGCTCGTCGCGACCCCGATGTCGCGCGCGCAATTCTTCGCGTCATTCCTGCTGTCGCGATTGGTGGTGCTGACGTGCGAAGTCATCGCGCTCGTCGGATTCGGCGTGCTCGTGTTTCACGTGCCGCTGCGCGGCTCGCTCGCTGCGCTGATGTTCATCGCAGTCTTCGGCGCGCTGAGTTTCAGCGGGCTCGGCCTGCTCGTCGGAACGCGCGCGAAAACGGTTGAGGCGGTGTCAGGACTCGCGAACGCGATCATGCTCCCGATGTGGGTGCTGTCGGGAACGTTTTTCTCAGCGAGTCATTTTCCCGATGTGATGCAGCCGTTCGTGCGGGCATTGCCGCTCACGGCGGTGAACGATGCGCTGCGCGCGAACATGCTGCAGGGGGCATCACTCAGTGCGGTGGTGCCGCAGTTGGGGGTGATCGCGGTTTGGATCGTTCTTTGTTACGGGGTGGCGCTGAAGCTATTCCGCTGGCGGTAACGACTTAGAACTGAGAGCGGAGTCTTAACTGCACTGTCAAAGCCCAACTGCCAACGGGCAACTGTCAACTCCTGCCACGACCAACTCACAACCGTCAAACCACAACCATCAAACAACGCTTGATGCAATTGTTGAGAGTGGACAGTTGGCGATCGGTGCTTGGTTGTGGCAGGAGTTGAAAGTTGCCGAGTGGCAGTTGGGCTTTGACAGTGAAGTTAGCAGTTGCAGTTACACGCTACGCCTTGAGTTCCGCCGACTTCCGCCCGTGCGCCGGCACTTCGTATTCTCCCGTCGGCGGCCGCTGCGGAATGTTGAACATTCCAACGAGCTTCGTCCGCCAGTCGTCGAGAATCTCGTAGATCGTCGGAATCACGAGCAGCGTCAGGAACGTCGACGTGATCACACCGCCGATGATCGCGCGTCCGAGCGGCGCGCGGAAATCCGCGCCCTCACCGCGTCCGAGCGCAACCGGAATCATGCCTGCGATCAGCGCGAGCGTCGTCATCATGATCGGGCGCAGTCGCACCCGGCCGGCCTCGATGATCGCCGTCCGCCGGTCCTTCCCTGATTCCTGACCCCACTTCGCGAAATCGATCAGCAGAATCGCGTTCTTCGCGACGATGCCCATCAACAGGATCACGCCGATCAGCGACATGATGTTCAGCGTGTCGTTCGTGATGATCAGCGCGAGCACCACGCCGATGAGCGAAAGGGGGAGCGAGATCATGATTGCGAGCGGCTCGATGAACGACCCGAACTGCATCACGAGGATGAGATACATAAGCAGCACCGCGATTCCCATCGCGGCGAACATTCGGCTGAAGACCTGCTGCTGATCTTTCACTTCGCCGCCAGCCGTAAATCTGTAGCCGGCCGGCAGTGCGAACGTCGCGAGCTTCGCGGTGATGTCGGCATTCACTTCGCCAAGCGAACGGCCCTGCGTGTTCGCTTCCACCACGGCGACGTTGTCGCGATCGAGATGGCTGATGATCGCCGGTCCGAGCCCCGGCGTGACCGTCGCGATCTGACCCAGCGGCATCACGGTTTCGCGTGTGCCGTTCTGACCGCCGACCACGAGCGGAAGCCGTTCGATATCGGAAATCTTCGTGCGCGCCTCCGGGGTGAGACGAATGCGCACTTTTCTGTTCTGCCCCGCGGGATCGACCCAGTCGCCCGCGTCGATTCCCGCAAATGCGGGGCGCAGCGACTGCGCGACCTGTCCAACCGTCACGCCCATCGATCCGGCGAGCGCGCGGTTGAGATTAATTTCGAGTTCGGGTTTCTGGCCCTTCGTCGAGAGTCCGACGTCGACCGCGCCCGGAACGGTCTTCACGATCTTCATCACCGAATCGGCGAGCCGGTTGAGGATCGTCGCGTCCGCGCCGCGCAGCTCGACCTGAATCTGCTTGCGCGCGCCGCCAAATCCGCTCGTGAACACATACACGTTGGCGCCGCCGATCTGCGCGGCCTCTTTGCGCATCTGCTCGCCGAAATCATTCTGCGAAATGTTTCTCTTCGCCTTGGGAACCATGCGCACATATACGCTGCCGAGGTCCGCCGAGCCGATCGCACCGCCCGGCTGCTGGCCCGCGCCGGTGCCGCCGACCGCCGAGAAGGTGTAGTCGACGAGGTCTGTATGACTCCGGGCAAGGCGCGCAGCCTCCTCCGTTTTCATTTTCGTATACGCAAGGTTCGAACCCGGCGGCGTCTCGACCTGGATCGTGAGCTCACTGCGGTCCGAGTTCGGCACGAATCCAAATCCGCCGAGCTTCACCTGCAGAATGATCGCGCCGACGAACGCGCCGACCGCGAGCGTCGCCATCCACCAGCGATGATCGAGCGCCCAGCCGATCACATGCGTGTAGCGCTCGGCCTGACGGTTGAACCACTCGTTGAATTTGTCGAGCGCGCGCGAGATCGGATTGCGCCGCTCGTGGGCTTCGATCTGCGGATCGGCCCAGTACGCGGAGAGCATCGGGTCGAGCGAGAACGACACGAAGAGCGACACGAGCACCGAACACGCGATCGTGAGCGCGAACGGTTTGAACCATTGTCCCGCCACGTCGCCCATGAACGCGATCGGCACGAACACCGCGACGATCGAGAACGTCGTCGCGGTGACGGCCATGCCGATTTCGTCGGTGCCATCGTGCGACGCGCGGAAATGATCTTTCCCCATCTCGATGTGCCGGACGATATTCTCGCGGACCACGATCGCGTCGTCGATGAGGATTCCGATCGCGAGCGACAGACCGAGCAGCGACATCGTGTTGAGCGTGAAGCCGAACGCGAACACCGCGATGAAACTCGAAAGCACGGAGACCGGCAGCGCGAGGCCCGTGATCACCGTCGAACGCCACGAATTCAGGAACAGGAACACCACGAGCACGGTGAGCAGTGCGCCTTCGACGAGCGCCTCCTCGACGTTCTGCACCGAGCGGTCGACGTGATCGCCGGAGTTCTGCACCACATCGAGCCGCGTTCCCTTCGGAAGCGTCGCCGCAATCGCCTTCACCTTCGCGAGCACCTCGGTCGAAACCTGTGACGTGCTGAATCCCTTCGACTTCTTCACCATCACGCCGACCGCATCGCGCCCGTTGTACAGCGCGGACGATGACGGCTCGGCGGTGCCGTCACGCGCCGTGGCGACTTCACCAAGGCGGATCGGGCGGCCGTTTCGCTGCGCGAC
>DASYSH010000277.1:0-1594 GCA_036003525.1 Gemmatimonadaceae bacterium
CGTTCAAATGGGGCGAGCAGTCGCTTGGCCACGATGCGAGAGCGGAAGTGCAGTTCGGCAAGCCGATCGGCGTATCGCTCGGCGCGCGCGCCTTCGATGTCGTCGAGCCTACCGAATCATGGCAGATGGAGAACGGCGAAGTAGGACTCGCGAGCGTGGTGCTGCACCGTGATTTTCGTGACTACTACTCGCGGCATGGCGGCGAAGGATCGCTGAAACTGTTCGGCGGAAAGGATGCCGATCTCACGTTCTCGCTCAGCGACGAGCAGTGGGGCGATGTTCGCCAGCGCAATCCGTGGACGCTGTTCCGCGGCGACGATGCGTGGCGCCCGAATCCGTTCATGGATGTCGGCGACATGCACTTGTTCACGACGAAGCTGCGCATCGACACGCGCGAACGCGTGAACTCGCCCTGGTCGGGCTGGTATCTCACCGCGGAAATCGAGCAGGGCGCGGGACAGCTCGCCCGCACCGGATCGCCACTCAACGCAAACCCGGTGACCGGCGAGCCGCTGCCGACGGGCGCCGAACATGTGAATTACTCGCGCGCATTTTTCGACGTGCGGCGATACAACAGGATCGCGCGCGATTTGTCGCTCAACTTGCGCCTCGTGACGGGCGGCTGGATCGGCGGCGATCAATTGCCGACGGAACGAAAGATGTCGCTCGGCGGCCCGGGGACGCTTCCGGGATATGGCTTCCGCGAATCGGGCCTCACGCCCGACGTGCTGCAATGCTCGAACGGCGTCGCGCAGCCCGGCACGCCGGGCCAGTGCGACCGCATCGCGATGCTCCAGGTGGAACTGCGTTCGCGATTCTGGTGGGGCGCGCTGCGTGACGACGCATCCGACGACTGGTGGCGGCCGGGCTTGAATGGCCGCATGGAGTGGGTGGTGTTCGCCGACGCGGGACGCGGCTGGCTCGTGGGACCGGCGGACGGCGGACTTTCGTATCCGTCCGGCCTGATGCCGCCGCTTTCGACGTACAAGACCGATCTCGGGCTGGGCATCGACTTCGGCGGCCTCGGCGTGTACGCGGCGAAGGCGGTGACCGACGGCGCCGATGGGCCCCGCTTCATCGTGCGATTGACGCGGAGATTCTAGCGGGTGCACCGCCCGCTTCGAGCGGCATTCGCCGGCGCGCTCCTGCTGATCAGCGGGAGCGCGCTGCGCGCGCAGCGGGCGCCGACGCTCGCGATCACGCTTCCGCCGCCCGAGCAGGTCGCGCGCACCGGCCCGCTCATCATCGCGACGAACATGCTGTCGAGCCCTCGCGCGCGCGATCCGCTCGCCGCCGGGTTTCCGGCGCGATTCCATTTCCTCGTCACGCTGTGGTCGGAAGGCGGGCTCCTCGGAAACGCGATCGAGCGCCGCGCCGAATATGACGTGATCGCGACGTACAGCGCGATGGAAAAAAAATACCGCGTGGTGCAGATCGTGAACGATCGCGCGCTCGAACTCGGAAAGTTCGAGCACGTCGAGGACGCGGAGCGCGCGATCGCGCGTCCGACGCGCGCCCCGATCACGGCGCCGTCGTCGCGCAAGCGTTTTTATTACCGGGCCACGCTCGACGTGACCATTCTCAACTCGTCGGA
>DASYSH010000278.1:0-2827 GCA_036003525.1 Gemmatimonadaceae bacterium
CCGGACGCCGGTGACTGAGAAGAATTCCGGCGAGACCGCGTTGTATTGCGGCGCGGGCATCTCGGAGTCGATGTCCGGTTTCCAAACACTCGTCCAGATTCCGCCTTGAAGCGGCGTGATGTAGGCCAGCGCGACTCCGACGACACCGGGCGCCGTCGCAACCCGCTGCGCGGCTCGCGGAAATGCGGCGATGCGTTCGGCGCGATGCGCGTTAGGCGTCGCATCGTCATCGAAACGGAGCGTTGCGAAGGCGAGTTCGTCGGCCGCATATCCAACCGGCGCCGAATGAATGCGCTGCAGACTTCGCACGAAGAGTCCGGCGCCCGCGAGCAGCACCAACGAGAGTGCGGTCTGCGCGGCGAGCAGCGTCGACCGCGTCCGCGAGCGCGCGCGACCCGCGCCACGAGTTCCGGGCTTGAGCGATTTCACGATGTCGACGCTCGTGCCCTGGACTGTCGGAACCATCGCGGCGGCCAGGCCCGTAATCACCGCGACCGCGAGCGTGAATCCGAGCACCGGCAGATCTATGGCAGATGTCGCAAAACGAGTCGTCGGCAGAATCAAATGCCGCAGTGCAGTGCCACCCCACGCAGCGAAAACGATCGCGGCAACTCCGCCTGCGCCGGCGAGTATCAGGCCCTCGGTGAGAAACTGCGCTGTGAGGCGCGCGCGCGAAACGCCGAGCGCGAGCCGTATTGCGACTTCATGACGGCGCTGGCTCGCGCGCACGAGGAGCAGGTTGGCGATATTCGCGCACGCGATCAGCAGAACGATCGCGGCGACGCCGGCAACCCGCAGCCCAACCGCATACTCCTTCGGGCTGTCCACCGGGCCCAGCGCCGCGATGATCGATCCCGTCACGATCGAGCTGAGCGTGTCGGGTTTCGTTCCCTCGAGGGCCTGACCACGGTTATCAGCGTTGAACCGGCGGTTGATCGGCGTGCCGATCGCGATGAGCTGCCGATCGTCGCCGGCCGGAACACGCGCGACCATCCTGAAATACGACTCCGTCTTCGACGCATACCACGGATTTCCGCGAAAATCCTTCCGCTCGACTATTGCGCCGAGTGGAAGAAAAATCTCGGCGCGGCTGAGGTCGAGGCCCGTGAAGCCGCCGGGACTCACTCCGACTATTGCGAACTGACGCTTGCCAATTTGCACGGTGCGTCCGATGACGCTGGGATCCTTCGCGAACGCACGATCCCAAAGCGCATAACTGATGACGGCTATGCCCGGATCGTTCTCGACGGCAGATTCGTTCGGCGCAAAAAATCGTCCGCGCGCGGGCGTGATGCCGAGCGTGGAAAAGAAATCGGAGGAGACAAACGTTTCGCGCGCGGGCCAGACATTGTCGCCTTCTTTGACCGCGACGGAGTCAGTCGGTTTGTATATCGCAAGTTCGGCGTGTCCACGCAGCTCGTCGTGGAGCGCGGAGAACTCTGGATAGTCGAACCATTCCACGAACATCTCGTGACCCGAGCCGTTCATGTTCGCCTTGGCGGGGAGACGCTCATACACTCGGCGCAGTTCAGAGCCCTTCGCGATCCCCGCGGGCTCGCGCAAATAGATTCGCTGAAGCACAGAGTACACTGCGGCGTTCGCCCCGACGCCGAGCGCGAGCGTAATGACGACGGTCGCCGTGAAGCCCGGTGATTTGAGCAGCGATCGCGCGGCGTGCGCTGCGTCCTGCCGAAGCGCGTCGAACCAGTGCGCGCCGCGCGCATCGCGCGTCTCTTCCTTGAACTGCTGCAAGCCGCCGAACGCCGCGAGCGCGACACGCCGTGCTTCGGCGGGCGACATTCCACGCGTGATATTCGCGCGAGTCTCGCGCTCGATATGATCGCGCATTTCGAGATCGAGCTCGCTGTCGAGCGCGCGCCGGTCGAACAGCGCGCGCATCCGGAACCATATCGCCCGAATGATGCCCATCAGCCGGCCTCCATGACGCGCTGTACCGCGGTCATGAACTGCACCCACTCGGCGCGCTCAGCCTCGAGCATCCGCTTTCCGGCGGCGGTCAGCCGATAGTACTTGGCGTTGCGATTGTCGTCGGATGGGCCCCACTCGGAGGCGAGCAGCCCGCGCCCTTCAAGACGGTGCAGGGCGGGGTAGAGCGATCCCTGCTGGACCTGCAGCATTTCGCGAGAGATCTGCTGAATGCGCTCGGCGATTCCCCAACCATGGTTCGGCTGCAGGGAGAGCGCCTTGAGGATCAGCATGTCGAGCGTGCCCTGGCGTACGGCGACGGGATCGGGTGCCATAGTCCTCTTTGTAGAAGCTTGAGAGGAGAATGGTATGGCGATTCCTGTCGAAGGTCAAGAGGTCGGCTGGGGTGTGGTCGGCGGAGCCGGCATGGCGAGGGCCGTCGCGGGCGCGGTGGGCGTCACCGAAACGTTCAGCGCGACCCTTTCAGCCAAAACACGATGAGCGAGCACGGCGCGCTCTGGCGCTGCGCAAAGTCTCCGCCCCAGGCGAAGATCTTGTACCACTCGGGCGCGGTGTTGGCGTCCTCGTAAAACTCGAACGCCACGGTATTCTTCAGCCACCACTTCTCCCTGATCCACATTTTCTCGCTCGGCATCGGCGGATGACCGTTCACGAGAAAACTGAGACAGCGCCAGCGCGTCGTCGCTTCGAGCATCGCGCCGTCCCGCCTCAATCCGGGGATACCCTCGAACATGTCGGCAAGCGTTTCCGGCTTCAGCGCGGCGATTTGCGCGGCGTCCCGGTACACACCGACTCCAGCCTTCCGTCTGCACGCGAATCCCGCGAACGCTCTTGGCGCGCAACCGTCCTGTGATGCGGTCACACGGATCGTGTCGAGCGC
>DASYSH010000279.1:0-2188 GCA_036003525.1 Gemmatimonadaceae bacterium
CGCCCACGCCGATCAGCAGCGGGCTTCCCTTCCTCGCCGCGACGATTTTGCCCGGATCATCGTTGCAGATGACCGCGATCCCGTACGTCCCCTCGATTTTCTGGAGCGCATGGATCACGGCCTCTTCGAGAGACCCGTCGAACAGCTCCTGCACGAGGTGCGCGATCACTTCGGTGTCGGTGTCCGAACGGAACACATAGCCGAGGTCTTCCAGCGCGCCGCGCAGGACGCTCGCGTTCTCGATGATGCCGTTGTGCACGACGGCGACGCTGTTGTCGTCGCTGAGATGCGGGTGCGCATTCTTCTCGTTCGGCGGGCCATGGGTCGCCCAGCGCGTATGGCCGATGCCGACGTGACCACTGAGCGGATGCGCGGCGATTGCCGCCTCGAGCTTCGCGATCTTACCCGCGGCGCGCCGGACTTCGACGCCGCTGCCGTTGATCAGCGCGACGCCTGCCGAATCGTAGCCGCGATATTCCATCCGGCGCAGCCCTTCGATGAGCAGCGGCGTGGCCTGCTTCGGCCCGATGTACCCGATGATTCCGCACATAGTTCTGGTTGGCCCGGGGTCTTACGTTAGGCGCGCGAGGAGCTCGCGACCGCTGTCGATGAGTCTCTGCGCATCGGCGCGCGTCGGCGCCTCGGCGATCACGCGGACGACAGGTTCGGTGCCGGACGGGCGCACGTGCACCCAGCGGTCCGGCCAGCAGAGACGCAGCCCATCCTGCGTGTCCGTCTCCGCGTCCGGGAATGCTTTCGTCAGCGCGGCGTACACGGTGTCGAGCGGCGCGTCAGGCTTCGGCAGTTTGTCCTTGATGATCGCGTAGCGCGGCGCGGCCGCGACGATTTCCGAAATAGACCGTGAATCGTCCAGCAGCATTTGCAAGAGGAGTGCCACCCCGAGCGGCGCGTCGCGTCCGAGGTGAAGCTCGGGCAGGATCACGCCGCCGTTTCCCTCTCCTCCGATCACCGCGTTCTCAGAGCGAATCCGCATCGCCACGTTCACTTCGCCGACCGGCGCTCGAATCACGCGCTGGCCATAGTCGGCCGCGGCGTCGTCGAGCACGCGGCTCGTGGAAAGATTGGTCACGACGTGTCCTTTCCGATGTCGCAACACGACACGGCACGCGAACGCGAGCGTGTAATCCTCGCCGATCGCGGCGCCGTCGTTGGATACGACGGCGAGGCGGTCGACATCCGGATCGGTCGCAAATCCGATCTGCGCGCCGGTCGTTTTCACGAGGCGTTCGAGATCGCCGAGGTTTTCAGGAATCGGCTCGGGCGGCCGCGGGAAGCGCCCGTCGGTCTCGAGATTGATCGCGTGCACCTCGCAGCCAAGGAGCTCCAGCAGATGCGGGATGATCGCGCCGCCGGCGCCGCGGCAGGCGTCGTATGCGACGCGGAATTTCCTCGCGCGAATCGCGTCGACGTGGATGTACGGAAGTTTGAGAACGAGATCGAGATGGCGCGCAACCGCATCCGCGTCGAACCGCGTCGTGCCGAGCGTGTCTACGGTCGCATACGGGATGCCGCCGTCGACGAACGCGCGCATCGCGGCACCCTCGGACGCATTCAAAAAGAGCCCGGACGGGCCGATGCACTTGAGCGCGTTCCACTCGATCGGATTGTGGCTCGCGGTGATACAGAGGCCGCCGGCGGCGTGGTGGTGCTCGACGGCGAGCTGGAGCGTCGGCGTGGTCGTGAGCCCCAAATCGATGACGTCGGCTCCAACGGCCTCGAGCGCCGCGCGCGCGACCTGATGGAAAAGCGGGCCTGAAACGCGGCTGTCGCGGCCGAGCACGACCGCGCGCTTTGCCGGATCGTTCCGAAGCGCCCATGCACCGAACGCGGCGGCGTAGCGCGCGACGACTTCCGGTGAGAGGCCAAAACCCACGCGTCCCCGGATGCCGGAGACGCTGATCATAAGGGCTGAGTCGGTCATCGTGATAAAGGTAGTTGCGCGTTATGTTTCGGGAACCGGCTCGACCGTAGAAGAACCCTTCGGTCTTCGGTCCTTCATCTTCGATCTTCCATCTTCCATCGCCCCGTATGACCCGCGTATTCGACGAAGACCTTCCCTTCCGCTTCTCGACCCGCGCCATCCATGCCGGCCAGCGCCCCGATCCCACGACTGGCGCAATCATGCCGCCGATCGTTCAAACGTCGACCTATGTGCAGGACGCGCTCG
>DASYSH010000280.1:0-6184 GCA_036003525.1 Gemmatimonadaceae bacterium
AGCACCCCCCAGAGATCCTGGTTCATCTGGTAGAACGCGTACACCGGCGGCGGCACGTACGGCGCGAACGAGAATCCCGGGAATATCCCCGCGATGATCATTTCGATCGTGCCGACGGTCAGGACGCAGAATCCCCAGAAGATCGCCGCGTGCATCGGCCCCGCGACCGAGTCGCGGAAGATTTTTTTCTGGAAGATTCCTATCTCGAGAAAATTCCAGAACCGGCGCGGGAGGTCGTTCCAGCGGGAATCATCGACGCGCCCCATGCGGAGCTCGCCGACGAGACGCTGCACGCTGTACGAGAAGAAACCGAACGCCGCGACGACGACCATCGCGAAGACGACGTTCGATGCGGACATCACGCGCCCTTTTTGGCTTCCTTCACCGCGGCCGTGAGCACCGGGAGAATCTCGAGGCAGTCACCGACGATGCCGTAGTCGGCGATCTTGAAGATCGGCGCTTCCTTGTCGCGATTGATCGCGACGATCGTTTTCGAAGTGCGCATCCCCGCGAGATGCTGAATGGCGCCGGAAATTCCGCACGCGATGTACAGCTGCGGGCTCACGAGGCGGCCGGTCTGCCCGATCTGGTCGCTGTGCGGACGCCATCCTTCATCGGTGACCGCGCGCGTCGCACCGACCGCGGCGTTTCCAAATGCGGCGGCAAGATCTTCGACGAGCTTGAAATTCGCGGCCTCTTTCAGTCCGCGTCCGCCGGAGACGATCACCGGCGCTTCACCGAGATCGAGCTTTGCGCCTTCGCTCTGCACGGTCGACGTGACTCTTACGCGGACAGCTGCCGCGTCGATTGCCGAGGAAACCGACTCGACTGTGCCGGCTTTTGCGTTCGGCTTCGGCAGCACGGCACCGGGACGAAGCGAAACGATCGCTGTCGCAGCGCGGAGCGTGAATGACTGAATGACTTTTCCCGTGTAGCCGGGATGTTTCACGGCGACGGCGTCGCCGCTCACCGTGAAATCGGTGACGTCGGACGCGATCGGCAGTTTGCACTTTGCCGCGACCCGCGGCGCGAGATCGCGTCCCTGCGCGCTCGCGACGAAGAACGCCGCGCGATACGCGCCACCCGTCAAACGTGCGGCAACGGTCGCGGCGAGCGCCTCGGGATTGTAGTTCGTGAATCCCGCACCCTCCAGCACGACCACGACGTCGGCACCGCACCCGGCGAGCTTCTCGGCGAGTGCGCCGATGCCCGGGCCGCCTGCGAGCATCGCGTGAACCTGACCGCCCGTCGAGTCGGCGACTCCGCGCGCCGCCGTGACCGCTTCGAGCGCCGCGCGGCGCAGCTCGCCGTTCCGCGATTCGGCGAACGCAAAAACATTCATATTCGCCATCAGAGTACCTTCGCCTCTTCTTTGAGCAAGCGCACGAGTTCCGGGACGGCGTCCTTCCCTTCACCGATGATGCGCCCCGCCGCGCGCTCTGGCGGCAATTCCATTTTGTCGAGTTTGTAACGTTCTTCGCCGACCTGCGCCGGCTTGGTTTCGAGCGGCTTTTTCTTGGCGGCCATGATGCCCTTCAACGAAGGATATCTCGGGCGGGCGATGCCTTCGTCGATTGAAACTGCCGCAGGCAGGTCGCACTCGATCAACTCATAGGCGCCTTCGAGTTCACGCCTGGCAGTGAGCTGACGGTCGCTGGTTGTCAGTTGCGAGATGGCTGTGATGATCGGGACGCCCAGCAGCTCGGCGACATACGTTCCGGTCGATTGGTTGGCGGTGTCGATCGACATCCGGCCGAACATGATGAGGTCGTAGCTGCCGGTCTTCAATTCGGCGGCAAGCGCCGCGGCGATCGCGGATGAATCGTGCAGCGGCGTGTCGTACTTGAGCTGCACGGCGCGGTCGGCGCCCATGCTCATCGCCTTGCGCAGCGTCTCTTGGACCACATCCGGACCGAGCGAAATCACGACGACTTCGCTCGAGGCAGGATCGGCCTGTTTCTCTTTGATTTGGAGTGCGGCTTCGACGGCATAGCCATCGAAGTCACTGATGTCGAATTTGAGCCCGGATTCGTCGACGGCGGTGCCGGACGGGGCGATCTTGAAGCGGACGTCCATATCGGGGACGCGCTTTATGAGGACGGCGATTTTCACGGGGGAAAGATAGGCGTTGGGAGGGGAGTACAAAAGGCGGGTTTGAAACCGCCACGCTGTGAGCCGATAGCCGTGAGCTGATAGCCGACAGCGAACGACGACGTGACGGAGACGCGTGGCGAGTGATAACTTCATCAGCATGAATTCACCTGAATCCCCTGTGGAGCGGCCGGTTGCGCTGGTCACGGGCGCGTCGGCGGGGATCGGCAAGGTGTTCGCGCAGCGGCTGGCGGCGAGCGGGCACGACCTGCTGCTCGTCGCGCGCGATGGCGTGCGGCTGCAGCAGCTGGCCGACGAGCTCTCGCTGCAGTACGGGATCAACGCCGAGGCGATGGCCGCGGATTTGGCGCGCGACGAGGGAATGCGGTCGGTCGCGAACCGGATCGCCCAGCTCGACCGGCTCGACTATCTCGTCAACAACGCGGGCTTCGGCACGAAGGGAAAGCTCGTGAACCGGCCCGTCGCCGAACAGGCGACGATGCTCGAACTGCATGTCATGGCGCCGATGCTGCTGACTCGCGCGGCGCTGCCGCGCATGATCGAGCGAAAGGGCGGCACCGTGATCAATGTCGCGAGCGTCGCGAGTTTTATTTACAGCGCCGGCAATGTGAACTACTGCGCGACGAAAGCATATCTGCGCGTTTTCACAGAGGGCCTCGCAACCGAGCTGGTCGGCACCGGAGTGAAGGTCCAGGCGCTCTGCCCGGGGTTCACGAGAACTGAATTTCACGATCGCGCCGCGATCGACATGAAATCCACTCCTGGTTATCTGTGGCTGGATGCCGGGCGGGTGGTCGACGATTCGCTCGCGCAGGCTGCGAAAGGCGGACAAACGGTTTGCATCCCAAGCATTAGATACAAACTGATCGTCCTCCTGATCCGTTATCTCCCGAAGTGGATCGAGAGCGCGATCAGGACCCCGCTAATGAAATCGAGGGTGTAGTTCCGAATAGCTCACCGCTACTTAAACGCGTTGAAGCCCGTCACCGCCTGCCCGATGATCAGCGAGTGAACATCGTGCGTTCCCTCGTACGTATAAACGGACTCGAGATTCGCCATATGCCGCATCGAGGCGTACTCAGCGAGAATCCCATTCGCGCCGAGCAATCTCCTCGCCTCGCGCGCAATATCGGTCGCGATGTTCACATTGTTCCGCTTCGCCACGCTGACCTGCTGCGGATTGAACGTCCCCGCATCTTTCATCCGTCCGAGATGCAGCGAGAGCAGCTGGCCCTTGATGATCTCCGTCACCATCTCGGCCAGCCTCACCTGCTGGATCTGAAACTGCGCGATGACTTTGTCGAACATCACGCGCTGCTTTGAGTACGCGAGCGCCTCTTCGTAACACGCCATCGCCGCGCCAAGGGCTCCCCACGAAATACCGTAGCGCGCCTGCGTGAGGCACATGAGCGGGCTCTTGAGTCCGCCCGAGTTCGGCAGGATCGCATCTGCGGGAAGTTTCACATCGCTGAATACGAGCTCGCTCGTATCCGACGCGCGCAGCGAAAGTTTTCCCTTCTGATCTTTCGCGCTGAATCCTTTCGTATCGGTCGGAACGATGAACCCGCGGATCGATTTGCCGTCATTGTCGTTGTCCGCCGTTTTCGCCCAGCACACGCACACGTGCGCCGTGGATCCGTTCGTGATCCACATCTTGCTGCCGTTGAGAATCCACGAGCCGTCCGCCTGTTGACGGGCACGCGTGATCATGCCGGCCGGATTCGAACCGTAGTCAGGTTCGGTGAGACCGAAGCAGCCGATCACTTCGCCTTTCGCCATCTTGGGCAGCCACTTCATGCGCTGCTCTTCGCTGCCGAACGCGTAGATCGGATACATCACCAGTGCGCCCTGCACGGACGCGAAGGAGCGCACGCCGGAATCGCCGCGCTCGAGCTCCTGCATGATCAATCCGTAGCTGACGTTGTTCAGCCCTGCGCAGCCGTATTTCTCGGGGAGATTCGCGCCGTACACTCCGAGTTCGGCCATGGGCGCGATGAGTTCTTTCGGAAAACCTCCGGCGACGTAGCGCTCGCCGATGATCGGCAGAACCTGTTCGTCGACAAAGCGGCGGACCGAGTCGCGCACTGCGCGTTCATCTTCGGTGAGCGCGGCGTCGATGTTGAATAGATCGCCGTCGCGCGGCTTGAGCTGCGGAGAGGCGAGATGGGTTTCTGAGACTGGAGTCGACATGCGCGTAAGATAGCTCCAACATGGAGAGGGTTCTACTTCTGAACCGCGGAGAAAACCGGAATTTTCGGAAAACCACCGGACAAAACAAAGCTTGGGCGAACTGCACGACATTTGAATGTCGAGGGTAGTTCCCCCAAGGATTGATCCGCGAGCTTCCGGCTTCTTCCGGTTTTCTCCGCAGTTCCGGGGTAAGACTTTCCCCTAGTCGACCGCTCGAGCAGCGCGCGCAGTAATTCCAACTTCCCGTGCTTTCGCGCGGAACCCCGCGCCGTGATCGAGCGGCAGCTTCGACTCGTCCTGCCACTGATGAACCATTTCGTGCAGCAGCGTCTGGACTGCCTGCTCGAACCCGTGCCGCTTCACGTGACTCGCCGAGATCGCAATCTCGGCGGCCGCTCCGCGCTGCGCGGGCGCGTAATGCCCGAGCCGCGACCGCATGCGGCGCGAAACACGGACGGAAATTTTTCCGAGCGTTCCGTCGAATCGTTCGGTGTTGAGCCGCTGGTGGAAGAGCTGCAGCTGCATCGCGATCGGTTCGTCGTCCCGATGCGTGCGCATCACGCGCCGCGTGCGCACGAGGTGCAGCTTCTTCGTGTGGCGCACATCGCGCGGCGTCATGTGCTTCCGCGCCTCACGCTCGAGGATCGCCGTGCTCACGGCCGCACGGATCGAGCGCATCATCTCACTGAGCGACGTCAACTGCCGAGTACGAGTGATGCGTAGCCGGGATGGCGCTGGATGTATGTCTTCACGAACGGGCAGGTCGGAATCACTTTGCGTCCGATCGCCTTGTCATGCTCGAGCGCGAATTTCGCGATGGCGCTCGCGTACCCTTTTCCCTGCAGCGCCGGCGGCGTTTCCGAGTGGAGATACTCGATCGCGTCGCCCTTCATGCGATAGGAGAGGAATGCAATGGCATCGCCGTCGTGGATCTCAAATCGGTTCGCGCTCGGATAGTCGATGACGTCGGGCAATCAGGTCACTGCTTGGCGTGGAAGATGAACGGCTGCTGCACAACCTGCGGGACTTTCACCTTGTTCAGCTCCGCCGGCGAAAAAGTCATTCGCGGGAGTGCTTCGAGTACGGACATCGCGAAGAATTGGTTGGTGGAACTCACAACTTCAATCGACTCGATCGTTACATGTCCGCTGGTGTCGACCACGAACTTCGCGACAACCTCTCCGCTCACTTTCGCTTTCTTCAGCGAATCCGGGTACACCGGCGCGACGTTTCGGCGCTTGGGTGACGCGGGCTTGTCGACCTGATACTCCCTGAACGTGCCGGCGCCAATCGGCATATCCGCCGCTGTGATTTTTTGCACAACGAACGGGAGCCTTCCTTGAGAAATTTTTCCCTGGAGTTCAGCCAGAGGGTTGGAGTTCGGGACCGCGGTCGACGGAGGCGTGACCAATGGCAGGAGCATGAATGGACAGGGCGACTTGCACGGTCTCGGAATCGGACTGTCGAATTCGAACCGTCGTTCTATCCGCTCGCGCACCGACCGGCCGGCAATTTGCGCCGGAATGAATCGCATTCGCGGAAGTGCTTCGCGAACCGCGCCCCAAAACAGTGGACTGCCCCCGGATTCGATCGGAAGAAACGAAGCCATGTCGACCCGGCCCGTCGAATCGACCACGAATGCGACCTTCGCCCACCCGCTGATTCCCAGCGCCAGCAGCGAGTCCGGAAACTGCGGCGCCACCCCATTGTCCAGCTGTACGGCCTGCTTGTCGACGTCCTTCGCGGCGAAAGCAAAATCGGCCTTCTGCGCATGCGACACGCCGCCCATGACAACAACAGCCATGCTAGCGACAATCATCTTCTTGAGAATTCGGATCACCTTTTCCCCCTCACTCCTCACTGATCTTCCTCCTCACCCCTC
>DASYSH010000281.1:0-5056 GCA_036003525.1 Gemmatimonadaceae bacterium
ATTCCCGCGGCCTCGAGCCCGGGATCGATGGCGATGCTCTCGCGGAATACGCTGATCCCGCCAGCCGGCGGTTTTTCACGCAGGCGACGGTGGCCGAATGTCGCGATGATTTTCCCATTCCACCGAAGCGCGAACATTCCCTCGCCCGGACCGCGAATCCGGCGCTGCACGAGCACGGGAAATGCGCCCGATGGAAGCTTGGCCAGCGCCGACTGAAGTTCGGACTCGTCCGCGACGAACTCGACGGCGCATTTGATCCTGCGGCCGTCCGGCCCGGTCACGACCGAGCGGTGCGGCTTCATGATCGCCGGGAACAGCTCTGCCGAAAACGGGCCGAGTTCCGCCGGGGAGTCGATGAGTATCGATTCGGGCGCATCGAGCCCCGCGCGACGTGCGCAATCCATCATGCCGATTTTGTCCGATGCGGCGCGATAGCTCGCAAGCGACGGAAACGGGAGAAGTATGCCCGGCGGCAGCTCACTGCGATGCTCGAGGAAGGCTTCCACCGACGGATCGGAAATCGGCAGCAGCACCGTCACGTCCAGATGGTCCGCGCGCCGCATCACCTCGTATACATACGCGGACGGTTCGCGAAGCGGGTCCGCTCTGATCGCGACCGGGATTGCGCCGCGCGAAACTCCGGCCAGCGTGCGCGACGCCGCGCCGGTCACGACGACACGATGTCCGGCGGCGATCAGTGATCGTGACGCCGCGAGCGCCGCGCGTTCATCGCCATCGGTGATGAGCACGCACTGACGGCCGCCGCGGGCTGTTGGCGACGGAAAAATATTCGCGAGCGGCTCAGCGAGCACGCTGCATCGCGACGGCGCGAGTCACTCCCCGCGCCCGCCTTGGCATCGGCCGCGCCTGCGCCATCGCACCGATATTCGGCGGCGTCATGCGCCACCGAATGCGCACGACGGTATCGAGTCCGACGACCGATCCCACGACGAAATACAGATATGGCGCATATGCCTGTGACAGAAAAAATCCACCGACGGCGAATCCCACCACGGCCGCCGCGTGCGCGGACGCCAATCCCGCGGTCGACGGCTCCGCCGGGGCCCGCGCCCGTGCATCGCGCGCGAGTCGTCCCGCCATGCGGAAGGTCATCCATAAGATCGATCCAAACAGGAGAAGGCCGGGCACGCCGAGCTCTGCGCCGATCTGCACGAACGAATTGTGCGCCGCCGACCACTTGATGCCTCGACCGTAACTCTGCTTGGCGGCCAGCGGTGAAATCGTGCCTTCGGCCATCGGAAACGCGCCGAGTCCCACACCGGTGAGCGGTCTGGATGTCATGTATCCGATTCCACGCGACCAGACCTCCATGCGCCCGCCGCTCTCGCCGCCGACCCAGTTGTAGTCCTCAGTCGGTTTCAACAGCGTCCCCATCGCCTTCCAATAGCTGTCACCGGCGCCCGCAATGAGCGCGGCCGCAACAACGCCGACTGTGATCACTCTCGTGCTCACATTCACGGTCGAAAACCGGAACAGGAGATAGAGCGACACGGCAACAAGGGCGAGGAATGCACCGCGCGACCCTGTCTTCACGATGGTAAGCAGGCACAGCACGAGGGAGCCAAGCACGAGCGCGCGCAGGATAGCGCTGCGCGTATGGCGCAGCAGGAATACAATGAACGGAACCGTGCACACGAGCAGCATGCCGAGATCGTTGGCATCGTAGAAAACGAGATTGCCAAGCCGTCCGTTCGGACCGATGTCAAATCGCGTCAGAATGACTTCGGAATAGATCGTTGCGCCAACGACCTGAATCCAGACGAACCGGCGCACATCGATCACCGATGAAATCGCTCCCATGACCGCGAGCGAGAGCACGATCGCCGGCAGAAGGTTCTTCGTAAGGAAGTCAAAGCTCATTCCGGGCCATAGACTCGTGGGGACGCTCAGCGCACCCATTACCGCAATCAGCAGCAACAGCCGCGCGAGCGGCCGCTTGATCACGAACGCAAGCTGCCGCTGGGCACGACGGTCGAGCAGGATGAGCACCGGAACCGCGATCGACACAATTGGCAAGAGCTTGATCGTCGCGAGCACCGGAAACAGATCCTGCACGCGCCATACATACAGCGACAGCGCCGCCATCAGCGCGCCGAGCAGCGCGTTGGCGCGAATCGGCGCCGCGATGCGTTCGATCGTTTTCCCTGCCGTCATGACGCATCTCTCGCAGGCGCGCTCGAGAGCAATGCGGCATAATGCGCGAGCATATCGCGGCCGATCACCTCCCAGCTGTAAATGCGCTCGACCGTGTCGCGGCCGGCACAGCCGAGGCGCGAGCGCAGGGCACGATCGGCGAGCACCTGCGTCACGGCGCCGGCGAATCCCTCCGGTGTATCGCGGATGAGAATATTTTCTCCGTCGACGGCCTCGAGCCCTTCGCATCCGACGGACGTGCTGACGATGGCCTTTCCCATGGCCCACGCATCGAGAATTTTCAGGCGCGTCCCGCCGCCCACGCGCAGCGGCACCACGAAACAGGCGGCGTTATGCACGGGGGAGCGCACATCATCGACATATCCGGTGAGCGTCACACCGTGGCGGTCGCGGTAATGCGCGCGCTCGTCCTCCTCCGCGCGGCCGATCCACGACATCGTCACGTCCGGCGATACTTTGCGCACGCGCGGCAGAATATCTTCGCAGAAGAATGAAAGCGCGTCGCGGTTCGGGAACCAATTGATGCCTCCGACCGACACGATTCCGGTCTCTCCCCCGGGCGCCGGTCGAAAGTTCTCGACGTCGACGCCGTTCGGAACCTGGATGAACCGCGCGCCGGGCGCGAGACGCTGGAGTTCCTTTTGGTCGTGCGGCGAAACGGCGACATTCATCGCGAGTCCCCCGCTCCACTGACTCTCGCACCGTTCGAGCAGCCCCGCCTGGTGCGCGAGATACGCGCCACGCACTCCGGGTTCGGCCGCGGCGCGCCGCCGCAGCAATGACGATTCCACATTATGATGCGCGCACACGGTGGGAATGCCGCGCAGCTCCGGCAGGTAGCACGCCAGATCGAGGCTGTCGATATGCGCGAGATCGAACCGTCCGCCGGTCACGAGCGCTCGCACGCGCGCGCGAACTTCATTCGAACTGTACGCATACCAGGTGTACGGCCTGCGCGTCGCGACGCTGCGCAAATGATCCCAGACGAAGCGGCTTTTGTCGTGTTCCTGCGGAATCGGGAAGGCTTCGACGTGCGCGTACGTTCGCAGCCCGTCGAGACTCGCCGCGATATCCTCGGGTCGCGGCCGCTCGGCGCGGCGAAAAAAGCAGAGCGCGGTGATGTCGAACAACTGCGACAGCAGCCGCATGACGTGAAACGTCCTGATGTGCACGCCGCCATCGGGCGGAAACGGCAGCGTCTGCACGAGGAACAGAAGGCGCGGGCGGTCGCGCCTTTCAGGCGGCGCGGTTTGAATGCGGGCGACGGGCGAGATCTGTCCGGCAGAGGTCATGAGGGAACCAGCTTGAGGGCCTGCCGCGGACGCGCGGCCGGCGTGTGCGTGATCGTGACCGCGTCGCCGATGACCCAGCGGCGATACCACGCCTCAAGCGCGGCGATCCGCCAAAGACTTTCTTCGAAATGGCCTTCGCCGCGGGCGTGTGCGCGATACAAACGTTCGACTTCGGGATAATGCAGACCCGGCACTGCGCGATCACGGAGAATGTCGGCCCACAGCTGTTTCAGCGGACCGCGAAACCATTCGCCGAGGGGAATGTTGAATCCGACTTTTCGGTGCACGATGGTGCGGGCCGGCACTCCCCAGCGACGCGCAAGCAACCGCGGCGCGACCTTGCCCAAGCCAAGAATCGCACGGCTCGCTGGGGAGTACTGGAGGACCTGCGTGACGAGATCGTGATCGAGAAACGGAACGCGCGCTTCGATTGATGCGCCCATCGTTGCGCGGTCGGTGCGAACGAGCAAATCGTCCGGAATGCGAAACTGCAGATCAAAGCGGCACAGATCGGCGAGCGATGTGCCTTGCGCGGTGGGCATCGAAACCGAATGCGTCAGCGCCTCGGGCTCGATCAGCGCGCGCAGCCGGCTCCCGCCAAACAGCGCGGCGGTGCCGAGAAACGCCGAGCGGTTCGTGAAATATTCGGAGATGCGCGGCACGTCCTGCGCGCGCACGAGCCCCATGGCGGCGCCGCGACTTACGATAGACGCCCGCGCGGCGCGCGCCGGAATGAGCGACGAGAGCCGTCGCAGCGCCACGAATTTGTGATAGGCGCCATACCCGCTGAACAGTTCGTCGGCGCCCTCGCCCGAAAGCATCACGATGCAGCCGGCCTCGCGCGCGCGATCGCTCACGAGCATCAGCGGAATACTCGACGCATCGGCCACCAGATCGTCATTCAGGTCAATCCATCTCGGCAACGCCGTGAGAAAGTCCTCCGGCGATACGGGACGTTCGTTGTGGCGGGTCGCAAACCGCCGGCTCACATGCCGCGCGAATTCGGATTCGTCGTCCGGAAAACCGGGGAACGTTGCCGTAAACGTCTCGATGTTCCGGTGCGCGAGCCGCCGCATCGCCGCGACGACAAGAGCGGAATCGAGCCCCCCACTCAGGAATGCGCCAACCGGAACGTCGGCGACCAATCGCCGGCGAACGGATTCGAGAAGCGACTCCTCCAGGCGATCGACGGCGCTGCGCTCTTCGCGCGAGCCGGCCGGGGCCGAATGCTCGTCCCGGGTCTGCGGCGGCAGCGTCCAGTAGCGCGCGACATTTATCGCATGCGAGTCCAGATCGTACGAGAGCGCCGATCCGGCGCGAAGCCGCGAGATCCCGCGGAAGAGCGTCGCGGGCGACGGCACGCAGCGAAATGTGAAATACGAGGCGAGCCGCGTCGTATCGAGCGCGGCGCGAATCCACGGAAGCGCGAGCAGCGCCTTCGGTTCCGACGCGAAGAAGAACCCATCGACGGTATCGGCGTAATAGAGCTGCTTGATTCCAAGACGATCGCGGGCGAGGAGCAGCTTGCGCCGCGTGACGTCGAGGAATGCGAACGCGAACATTCCCTTCAGCGCGTCGAGGCCGGCGAT
>DASYSH010000282.1:0-13279 GCA_036003525.1 Gemmatimonadaceae bacterium
CGAAGCGGAGCTCGCGGAGCTGCCGCCGGAAGACCGGAAGGAATTTCTTGCGTCGCTCGGGCTCGAATCAGCAGGACTCGACCGCCTCATTCGCGCGGGCTATCACCTGATGGGGCTGCAAACCTATTTCACGGCCGGTGAGCAGGAAGTGCGCGCATGGACGATCCATCGCGGCGATGCGGCTCCCGCGGCCGCGGGCGTGATCCACACCGACTTCGAGCGCGGATTCATTCGCGCCGAGACGGTGGGATTCGATGATTTCATCGCGAACGACGGCTGGAAGGGTGCAAAGGAAAAGGGAGTGGTGCGGTCCGAAGGAAAGGAGTACATCGTGAACGACGGTGACGTCCTGCTCTTCCGTTTCAATGTGTGAAGCACTCGTTCCGGGGTAGTGGGCCACCCACTACCCGATCGCGCGTCGAGTTGACCTGAGCGTCTCGATCAGCTAAGTTCAATGGCTGTCAGTAAATAGTGGCTTTTTCCGGACGGGCGCCTGCCCGACTGGGGCCACCCTCCTCCCGCGCTGGCAACCCGCGGGGGGCTATACGACCAAAGGAGGATTGCCGATTGTCTCGTGAATACGAGGCGGTGTACATCTTCGACTCCACACTCGAAGACGCCGCCATCAACGACAAGATCGCGAAGCACCACGCGCTTCTGGGTTCGTCCCAGGAGATCAAGCTCGACCATTGGGGCCGCCGTCAACTCGCGTACAAAATCGGTACGCGCGAGACGGGCTACTATGTGGTCGCCCGCTTCCATGCAGAATCGAAGACGCTGCCCGAGTTCGAGCGCGCGCTCAAGCTCGACGACGGTGTCGTTCGCTATCTCATCTCGGTGCACGAGCACGAGCTTGGCGCGCCGCCGATGACCGAAGAACAGCTCGCTGCACGCAAACATGGAGACGACGACGATGACGACGAGGACTGATACGATGCGCCGGGCCAAGAAGTCGTGTCCGATCACCGAAGCGGGGATTCGCTTCGTTGATTACAAGGACGAACGCCTTCTCGCCCGTTTCATCACGGACAACGGCAAGATTTTGCCGAGCCGCCTGAGCGGCGTGGATGCCCGCCACCAGCGCCAGTTGGCCAAGGCTATCAAGAAGGCCCGCTACCTCGCGCTGTTGCCGTACACCCGCGGAGCGCAGACATAAGCTCGACGAACGGGACTTTTTTTCGCTTTAGATGAACGACGCCGCCGCCAAGCCGACGCAGGAGCCCGAACCGGATCGCGAGCGGGGATGGTGGCGCGTCATTCTGGGTACGCTGCTGTTCTTGTTCGTCGCGGTAACGCCGGTGATTCGCATCGTGCTGCCGATCGACGAACCGCTGATGCTTCTCGTGCCGGCCCTCGCGGCCTGTGCGGTGGCAGGTTGGTGGAGCGGCGGACGGATGCTGACGGCGCTCGCATGGGTCGCGGTGGCGGGGTGGGTACTGGTGCTGTTCACGTCGGCGGCCGGATCGTACGGCTACCTCGCGTGTGGATGGGTGGTGCTGCTGAGCGCGACGTTCACGATTCTCGTGATCTTCACGCGCAACACTGGCGGTACGCGGGCGTTTTCGTCGCATGCGTTCGCGGCGATCGGCATCGCGCTGCTGCTCTCGGCGGGCGCAACGCTCGCTACGAAGCAGGGTGCGGCGTCGGTGGCACAGATGGTCTCGGCTGAAGCGGCGAAGCGCAGCGAACAATCGCTCGCGGAATGGCGGCAGACGACCGGCACGAAAGAGTGGACCGATTTTTTCGCGGGCAATCCCGACGCGAAGACGATCGTATCAGGACTTGAAACGCAGATTGAATCGGCGCCATCGGTGGCGACGACGCTGTTCCCTTCGATGCTCGCGCTTGAATCGTTTCTCGCGCTCGCGATCGGCTGGGCCGTATATCACCGGATTGGCCGCGCGCGGATCGGACCGCCGCTCGCTGCCCTGAAGGATTTTCGATTCAGCGATCATTTCGTGTGGGGGCTGGTCGTCGGGCTCGCGCTGATCGTCTTGCCGGGCTTCGGCGCGACCAGCGCGCTCGGAGCGAATTTGCTGGTGTTCTTCGGCGCGATGTACGCGCTGCGCGGGGTCGGTGTGGGACTCTGGTTCCTGTCGCCGGGCCGCGTATTCATGGCTTTTTTGATCGTGTTTGCTGTGGTGTTCCCTCTCGTGCTTGGAGTGCTCGGGGTGGGATTGGGAGTCGGGGATACATGGCTGAACTGGCGCGCCCGGGCCAAGCCGAAAACCTAACGATTGAGGATACGATGGAAGTCATTCTGCGGCAGGCGGTAGACAAGCTCGGACATCCGGGCGATATCGTGAAAGTCTCGGCGGGATACGCGCGCAACTTCCTGCTCCCGCGCGGCGTTGCGTATGAAGCAACCGCCGGCAACAAGAAGCGGATCGCGCAGGAAAAAGACCGCCTCCAGGCGGCCGAAGACGCGCGCGTGGCGACGGCGCAGGAATTCGCGGCGAAGCTCGAGCAGGTCTCGCTGACGTTTTCGGCGCGGGTTGGTGAAGAGGGCAAGCTCTTCGGTTCGGTGACGTCGGCTGATATTGCCGAGCAGCTGAAGGCGCAGGGGCTCGAGGTCGAGAAGCGACTGATCGATCTGCACGAGCCGATCCGCGCGCTCGGCGTCTACAAAGTGCCGATCAAGCTGCACGCCGATGTGAAGCCCGAAATCAAAGTTTGGGTGATCAAGGCGTAGCAGTAGAGCTCACCGCTAGATCGCCCACCGCCAATCGCTCACCGCCAGGCGGGTAAAGCTCAAAGCTCACGGCCCGTTTGATCAAGCTGTGGGCTTTCAGCTTTAACTGCCTAAGCGGTGAGCACCAAGCGGTGGGCGATATAGCAGTGAGCCTTCCAAGCCAAGCCTCACCAACCATCGTTCAAACCGTTATTGTTGCACGCATCGGGGGAACTTTCCCTCTTAACGCGGCTACTACCTGACAGTCCAAAGAGATATCGCGCGCCCTACATGGAGTCGGCTCTGGTTAACAAAGACGTGACCATGCTCGCCCGCCGCGCCGCGGCGATCTGCGCTGATAACAAGGCGAACGATGTCGTGCTGCTCGACCTGCACGACGTGACAGACATGACCGACTATTTCATCGTGGCATCGGGAACCTCGGATACGCACGTGCGCAGCGTTGCGCAGCATGTCGTCGAGACGCTCGCGAAGGACGGTCACCGCGCGCACTCGGTCGAAGGATTGTCGCAGGGCCGTTGGGTGTTGCTGGACTACGTCGATTTCGTGGTGCACGTGTTTCATCCGTCGCTGCGTTCGTTCTACCAACTCGAGCGGCTCTGGGGCGACGCCCCTGCCCTCGCCGTGTCGCCCTAAGGGGGCTCAGCCGATGTACTCCCGTCGCGTTCTCATCCGCCTGCTGTCCGCCGCCGCGCTTTCGGGCGCCGCACTCACTGCGCCTGCAATCGCGGGCGCGCAGGGGTATTTCGGGCAGAACCAGGTTCAGTACACGAAGTTCGACTGGCGCATTCTGCGCACCGAACATTTCGACGTGCACTACTACCCGTCGGAATACGAGGGCGTGAAGATCGCCGCGCGGATGGCGGAGCGCTCGTACGCGCGCCTCTCGCGGCTTCTGAGCTACACGTTCAAGGAGCGCAAGCCGATCATCATCTATGCGTCGCGCGGTGATTTTGCGCAGAGCAATGTCTTCGGTGATCTCGGCGAAGGGACCGGCGGCGTCACAGATCCGATCCACCAGCGCAACACGTTCTTCCTCGAAATGGATCTCGCGGAAACCGAGCACGTGATGACGCACGAAATGGTGCACCAATTCCAGTTCGACGTGTATGCGCGCGGGCATTCGGGCAACGGAATCCAGACGCTCATCCAGAACGCGCCGCCGTCCTGGTATATGGAAGGCATGGCCGAATATTTGTCGATCGGCCCCGACCACCCCGCGACCGACGCCGTGATTCGCGACGCTGCGCTGAACGGAAATATTCCGTCGATGAAGCAGATGACCGAGCGGCCCGACGTGTTCTTCCCGTATCGCTACGGTGAGTCGTTCTGGCGTTTCATCGGCGCGCGCTGGGGCGATGAAATCATCGGCGAGATTCTCGCCGCGACCCCGACGCTGGGCGCCGACCGCGCGTTCAAGCGCCACACCGGATTCGATCTCTCCGAGCTCGGCGACGAGTGGAAGGAGACGATGCAGACGACATATCTCCCCGCCGTCGCGAGTCTCGATCGTCCCCGCAAGATCGCGCTGCCGCTGCTCAATGCGAAGCGCACCGGCGGAATTATTCCGGTCTACGTCGCGCCGGCGTTCTCGCCCGACGGACGCCAGATCGCATACATCTCGAGCGGAAACCTGCTGCGCGCGGAAGTCTTCCTCGACCTGTATCTCGCGGACGCGACGACTGGCAAGCGCATCAAGCGTCTGACCGCGAGCACGATGAATCCCGAGTTCGAGGAAATGCGCTACATCTATTCACAGAGCGCATTCTCCCCCGACGGACGCACGATCGCGTACACCGCGCAAACCGGCGGCAAGGACGTGATCTATCTCGAAGACGTGCGCACCGGCGGAATCAACCGCCGGCTCGACACGGGCCTCGAGTCGATGATCGGACCGAGCTTCCGTCCCGACGGCAAGCAGCTCGTGTTCAGCGGCGCGAAGGGCGGGTTCACGAATCTCTACATGATCGACGTCGACGGCCGCAATCTGCACCAGATCACCACCGGCGATTTTGCCGCGCTGATGCCGACCTGGTCGCCCGACGGCCGCCGCGTCGCGTTCGTCAGCGACCGCGGGCCGAACACGGACTTTCAGACGCTCAAGTTCGGAAAGTGGCAGATCAACATCCTCGATCTCGAAACCGGAAACATCGACGTGATCCCGGGACAGGGCGGAAAGAACCTGAATCCGCAGTGGGCCCCGGACGGCAAATCGATCGCATACATCAGCGACCGCAGCGGCATCGCGCAGCTGTTCATCTACGATTTCGACACGAAAGAGCATTATCAAATCACGAAGTTCATCGGCGGCGTGCAGTCGCTCACCGAGAACAGTCCGGCGATCACGTGGGCGCGGCAGGCGGACAAAATCGCGTTCACGTACATGGACAACAACGACTTCACAATCTGGTCGCTCGCGAATCCGCGCCAGCTGAAAAAGGAACCGTACCGCGAACCGCCGAAGACGACGTACGTCGCGAAGATGACGGCGACCGACTCCGCGGCGATGCGCGCACAGCAGTCGGCGCTGGCGATTTCCGCGATCGCGGCGCAGCAGGACGAGAAGAACAAGGCCGCCGGCATCACCGCACCGGCCGCGCAGGACACGACGAACGGGCGCCGTATTTCGGTCTACCGCGGGCCCGCGGGACTCCGCACGTCCGCCGAGCTGCCGGCGGCGGGCCAGCCGGGAGCGCAGTCGCCGGTGTCGGTCGCGGCGCTCCTGGACAGCACTGCGCTCGCGCTGCCCAATCCGGCGACGTTCACCGACGAGCCGTACAAACCCACGCTGCGCCCTGAAGCCGTGCAGCGTCCGCAAATCGGGTACGCCCAGGACAACTACGGGCGCGGTGTGTTCGGCGGCACCGCGATTATTTTCGGCGATTTGCTCGGCAACCGCCAGCTCACGACGGCCGCGGCGATCAACGGGCGCATCGAAGAGGCTCAGGTCTTCGTCAACTACGTCAGCCTGTCGAAGCGCTTGAATTGGTCCGTCGGATTCCAGCAGCAGCCGTATTTCTTCCTCGCCGGCGCGAATCAGGGCCAGAATCCGGACGGCACCTACCAAGTGCAGGAGGAACTCGACCGTTACATCATCCGGTCCGCTTTCCTCTCGACGATTTATCCGCGCAACCGGTTCGAGCGCTTCGAAGTCGGCGCGTCGTTCACGAACATCGACCGGTCGCAGGAATTCATCAGCGACATCACCGACCTCACGTCCGGCTACTCAACGGGCTTCTTCGTCGACAGCATCAAGGGCGCGGGCTCATTCAATTTCGCGTCGCCATATGCGGCGTACGTGTCCGACAATGCCCTGTTCAACAGGACGGGCAGCGGAATCTTCGGCCACAGGTATCGCCTCGAGGTCGGGTCGAACTTCGGCACGAACAACTGGATGAGTTACATCGCCGACCTTCGACGGTACGACGCGCTGATCTTCAGCTACCTCACGCTCGCGACCCATTTGTACGCGGACGTGAACCAGGGCTCGGGCGAAAATCTGTTCCCGCAGTACATCGCGAATCCGTACAGCCAGGGCTATATCCGCGGATACGATCGCGAAGCGTCGCTCTCGAGCGCGTGCGGGGTTCCAGGCATTACCTCGTCGTCGAGCTGCTCCTCGACGCAGTTGCTCGGCAGCCGCGTCGCGTCGGCGAGCGTCGAACTCCGGTTCCCCCTCATCCGCAGGCTCGATCTCGGATTTCTCCCGATCACGCTGCCCGAAGTGGACGGACTTTTCTTTTACGACGCGGGCATGGCGTGGTCCGCCTCGCAGACGATCAGCCTCACGAAGCCGGCGAACTACGATCCGGCGACGATGCGTTATCCGCTGCGCAGCTTCGGCTACGGCATTCGGGTGAATGTCTTCAACATCGCGATCGTGAAGTTCGATTACGCGGTTCCGCGCGACTCTTTTGACAACAAAGGCTATTGGTGGTTCTCGATCGGGCAATCGTTCTAGCCGTCCGTTAGTTTGGGGAGTGCGCTACCCGCTCCTCCTTATTCTCGCCCTAACCGCATGTTCGCGCGGTTCGACGGGCGCACATGCTCCGCTGTCGGGCGGAACCAACGGACCCGATGCCGTGCTGATCCGCCTCGTCTCGAGCGGCGGCACGGCGCGAGCGTATCGGTGGGGCTCCGATTCCATCCTATGGTCGTCGCCGCAACGCGTGCCAGCGCTCACGCACACGCTCGCATTCGACGACGCACAAGGGTCGCTCGCGTACGTTGACGCGCGCGGCGTGCCCGGCAGGCTCGATCTGCGCGTGGGCAGCGCATCCGCGGCGGCGACGACCGCGCTGACGGGAATCACCAGCATCGACGGCTGGGCGATTTACGGCCTCACCCCCAAGCGCGAGGTGAGCCGGCTCACGCCGAGCGGCACGTGGACGTTCGCGCCCCAGCAGCAGCCGCGCGGATTGCTTCCGCTTCCCGACGGTTCGCTCGTGCTCCTCACCGACGTCGGCAATCGTCACGAACTTCGGCGGCTCCATCCGCCCGAGCCGCGCGTGACCGAAACGGCGTCGGTGCCGCATGCGGATCTTCTCGTGCGCACGGACCTCGGCGACCGTCTCTATTTCCTCGGCGACTCGGGACTCGCCGGCGTGCGCACACGCGATCTCGCACGAACACGCACGGTGTGGCTTCCGGGACCGGCGCTCGATGCCGTCGCGACTCCGAGCGGCGACCGCATTTTCGTCGCGCTCAAGGGAAAGAAATCGCTCACGGTGGTCGACCGGTTCAGCGAAGAAATTTCGGGGACGATCGACATCGGAACGGCGGCGACGGCGCTGCGCATGGACCCCGACGGACGGTATCTCCTCGCGCGCGATCCGAACGGCGATTCGGTGCACGTGATCGCGATCGGCACCGGTCGCGCGATCGGGGTGGTGCGGTCGCAGTGGCGCGCCGATCTTCCGCTGGTCGGGCCGGATGGCGGACTCGCGCTGCTGCAGGACAACGATGTCGTGGTCGTCGATGCCGAATCGCATAAGGAGCGAACGCGCTTTCTCGCCGGCGCCGCCGATTTGTGGCACTTGATTCGCTGGAACGGATTTCGTCCGCGCGCGAAGGGCCTGGATGTTCCCGTGAGTTTCGATTCCGACGTGGACACCACGGGCGGCGACAGCGTGCGCGCCGCGCAGCCTTCGAATCCGCTGATCTCCGCGCCGCCTCCGGCGCGTGTCGCCATTCCCGTCCAGCCGCCGCCGGCTCCGGCAGCGGCGCCCGCGACAGCGGGTGGCGCGAAACGCGGAACGTTTACGCTCTCGTTCGCCGCGCTTCTGTCCGAAGACCGCGCAAAGACACTCGCGGCTTCGATCACCGTCGACGGTCACCCGGCGCGCGTCGTGCCCGGCATCAGCGACGGCACGCCGGTGTATCGGGTCATCTACGGTCCATACGATACCAAGGACGAAGCGGAACGCGCCGGAAAGCGCACGGGTCTTCCCTATTGGGTGTACGAGGGCGCGCCGTGACCGCACCGCGCGATCCGCGTCCGCCGACGGCGACGTGGTGGGAAGACGAAGGCCGCAGGATTTCGGAGCAGCTTCACGACGTCTCCGCCGTGATCGTCACCGGGGGATCGGTCGAACATTCCTCGCGCGTCGCACTCGGAATTGCGCGCGCCGAAAGCGAACGGCGGCACGTCGCGCTCGGCGATCTCACCGGAGACGCCGCGCCGCTGTATGCGATTGCGGGCGGCGAGGATGCGTTCGGCCTTTCCGATTGTCTCAGGCAGGGGCTCCCGCTCAACGATATTGCGCGCCCGGCGCCGGACCGCGAATCGTTGTTCATCCTTCCGGCGGGATCGCCGCCGGTTGCATGCGAAGAGATTCTCGGGCACGAACGGTGGCCGCGACTGGTCAGCGGTTTCGCGAAGGTCGGCGCGCTGCTCATGCTCGTGGTGCCGATCGACGCGCCGGGCCTCGACCACCTCGCGGCCGCGGCAGCCGGTGTCGTGCTGGTTGACGCGCCGCGAACGCGCGCGCGCAATCTTAATGTGCTCGCGACCGTCTCCGCGCCCGAGGTTCCGCGCGCTCCCGCGCGTGAACTCGCGAAGAGGGAGGGCGGTCGCGCCGTGACGGCAATCGCCGCGACGCTCGTTGCGCTCGCCGTAATTTCGTGGTTCGCGCGCGGCACGATCGTCGCGATTTATCATCGCGCAATGGCGGCTCCGCCCGCGGCGCCATCGGCATACATCCCTGTGACGCCCGCCGCACCAGTGACGGCGCCTCCCGCGCCTCCGATTCCGCAGGCGACGGACACAGTGCGGCTCACCGAACCTGTCAACCCCGCGGACACATCGGCGACGGCGGCTTTCGCCGTCGAAGTGATGGCGGCAAACACCCTCGCGGGTGCAAATTCATTTCTTGCGGACAACGCAAAACAGACGTCGATGAGCAGCGCCACCGTCTCCCCCGTTCCAGTGGGCGGATCGGCGAGCGTGTGGTACAAAGTCGTCGTCGGCGCGTCGCACGTGCGCGCCGGTGCGGATGAGCTCCTCGCGTCGATGCAGCGCGCGAAGCTCGTGCACGATGGACAGGGACGCGTGGTGAAAGTGCCGTACGCGCTGGTGCTCGCGCAGAATATCGAACAATCGAACGTTGGCAGTGCCGTCGAGTCATGGCGGAAAAGTGGATTCAATCCGTATGTGCTGGTCCAATCTGATGGAAGCCTTCGCGTGTTCGCGGGCGCTTTCGAGACAGCGGCGGAGGCCGCGCCGCTGGCCTCCGCGTTGCGCGCGGCCGGAGTGGCGCCGGTCCTCGCCTTTCGAACCGGGAGATCGTACTACGTGCGTTTGACGAAACTCGAGTTGCACGGATTCAAGTCGTTCGCGGACCCCACCGAGATGCTCTTCGACACGGGCGTTACGGCGGTCGTCGGACCGAACGGCTGCGGCAAGTCGAACGTTTCGGACGCGGTGCGCTGGGTGCTCGGCGAGCAGCGCGCGCGGATGCTGCGCGGCGCGAAGATGGAAGAGGTGATCTTCCAGGGTTCGTCGGCGAGAAAAGCCGTCAACCTCGCGGAAGTTTCGCTGCACTTCTCGAACGACGATGGCGGCCTTCCGGTGCCGTTCCAGGAAGTCGTCATCACGCGCAGACTTTCCCGCGCGGGCGAGAGCGAATATTTCCTGAACCGCACGCCGTGCCGCCTGCGCGATATTCACGATCTCGTGCGCGGCACGGGGCTCGGCGCCGACAGCGGCGTCGTCATCGAGAGCCGCATGATCGACGCCCTGCTCTCCGATCGTCCGGACGACCGCCGGGAATTGTTCGAAGAGGCCGCGGGTGTCGGTCTCTACCGGGACCGCCGCCGCAGCACCGAGCGCAGTCTGGAGGCGACGACCGCGGATCTCTCGCGGCTGGACGATCTCGTCAACGAAGTCACGAGCCAGGTTCGTTCGCTCGCGCGGCAGCGGAAGCGCGCCGAGCGTCACGGTGAAATCACGACGCGGCGGTTCGCGGTCGAGCTCACGCTCGCGTCACGCGAGATGGCTGCGTGGAAGGACGAACTCGCCCAGCTCGATGTGCGTCTCGCAGAGCTGCGCGGCACGGCGCCGGCGTCGCAGCAGCACGTGCACGAGGCCGAACTGGCGCGCGACACGGCGCACGCCGCACGCGCCGCCGCCGAAGCGAAGCGGCATGAGCGCGACAAAGTCGTCGGCGACGCGCGTGAAGCGCTGCTGACGCTGCAAGGCGAGATCGCCGTCGCCGAAGAGCGTCATCGCAATGCGCTCGCCCGCCGCACCCGCGCGGAACAGGAACGCAGCGAAGGCGCGGCGCTCGGAGAGCGCGTCGTCGCCGAATATGCGTCTGCCAAAGAAGAGGAAGAGCGCACCGACGCCGCGCTCGCCGAAGCCGTCGAGGCACTGCAGAAACAGGTCGGCGCGGAGGAAGAAGCGCGCGGCGCGGTCGCCGCCGGACGCGAAGCGCTCGACCGCGCCGACAAGCTGGTGCGCGAGCTGCGCGACCGCCTGCGCCGCCTCGAACTCGAACGCGAAGGCGCGGAGCGCGAGCTCGCCGACGTCGCGCAGCGCTCGCAGACGCTCGCGGGTGAGCATGAGCAGCTCGCGTCGCAGCAGCGGCTGGCGCAGCGCGAACTCGAAATCGCAGACGAAAAACTCGCGATCGCCACCACGGCCGCCGCGGAGGCCGATGCGGCGCTCGCCGCCGCGCACGACGCGGCGCGCGACTGGCGCGAGCGCGACGCTGCGGCGCGCGCGGAAGTCCGCCGGGTCGAAGAAGAGCATGCGGGGATGCACGGCAAGCTCAGCGCGCTCGAGGGCCTCGAGCGCGAGCGCGTCGGACTCGCGCCGGCCGCGGCTCGGTTGCTGCGCGACAAGGATCAATTCGGCGCCGGCGCGGTGCTTGGTCCGCTGTCGGATTACATCGGGGCGGATGCGGCCACCGCCCTGCTGGTGGAACGGTTCCTCGGCCCCTCGGTTCACGCCGTCGTCGTGCGCGATCGCGCGGCCGCAGACGCCGTTCGCCACTGGCACGCGCAGGCGAATCCCGGGCCGCTGCTGCTGCTTCCGCTCGACGCAAAAGTCTCCGCGCAGGGCGGCGCCGATGCCGGCACGCTGTCCGCGCTCGTGCAAACCGACGGGCCCGTGCGCGCATGGGTGAGCGCATTGCTCGGCAACGTGCACGCCGAGGAATCGGGAAGCGCATTCACAGATGCGCGCGGCGCCGTATGGCTGCCCGGCACGCAAGCGGGCGCGGGTCCGCTGCGCCGCCGCGCCGAGCTCTCGGAACTTCGCGCGGCGTCGGCTGCGATGGACGCGACACGATCGCACGCGGCAGCGACGCTGCAGAGCGCGCACGCGAGTCTCCAGCAGGCCGAAGCGGCCGCCGCCGGCGCGGCCGACGGTGCCGCGCGCGCGCACCGCGCTCAGCAGGAAGCAGCGCAGGCGCGGTCCGAGCGCGAGCGCGCACATCTCCGCGCCACGCGCGAACTTGCGGACGCCGTCGCGTTGTCCGAACGCCTGGGTGGCCGCCGCGACGAACTCACTGCGCGCGTGAGCGAGAGCATCGCAACCCAGGACAGTGAGTCCGCTGCGCTCGCGCACGCCGAAGTTTCGGCGGTTGCGTCGCGCGACGCGCTCACGGAAGCCGATCGACATCAGGACGCGATGCGCGAGGCGCGCGCCACGGCGCAGGTGACGCACGCGCAGGCGCAGGCCCGGCGCGAGGTGGCGTCGGAGCGGCGCGACCGGCTCGAGCTCGAGCGATTGAATGCCGAGCAGCGCCTGTTGACGCTCCAAACGGAACTCGCATCACTCTCCGAAGACGACGCCGCGCTCGCCCGCCAGATGGAAGCATGGCGCGCCGAACTCGCCGCACGGCAGCTTTCGGTTTCCACGGCGGAAAGCGCGCAGGCGGAGGCCGAAGCGGGCGTGCGCGCGGCCGATGCCGCGCTCGCGGACGCCGAGCACGCGCTCGATCACAAGCGCCACGAGGCGACATCGCTCAGCGACAGCCTGCATCACGCGGAGCTGCGCCACACCGAACTTTCCGGCAAGCGCACCGCGATTCGCGAACGGCTGGAAACCGAGTGGCGCCGCCCGCTCGACGATCTCTTTTCCGACTACACCGCGGTCGACGCCGAGGACGAGGCGCTGCGGACGGAAGCCGAGCAGCTCCGCGAGAGCATCGAGTCACTCGGTCCGGTGAACCCGCTCGCCATCGAAGAGCACAACGAGGAAACCAAGCGTCTCGAATTCCTTCAGTCGCAGCGCAACGATCTCGCCGCGGCGCAGGTTTCGCTGCAGCAGGCGATCAGGGAAATCGACGTCACGGCGCGCGAAATGTTCCTGAAGACGTTCGAAGAAGTGCGCGCGCACTTCCGCCACATCTTCAACACGCTGTTCGGCGGCGGCGATTGCGACCTGCGCCTTGAGAACGAGGAAGCGCCGCTCGACTGCGACATCGAGATCCACGCATCGCCGCGCGGCAAGAAGACCCAGCGCATCCACCTGCTTTCGAGCGGAGAGCGCGCGCTGGTCGCGCTCTCGCTGCTCTTCGGAATTTTCCTCACGAAGCCGAGCCCGTTCTGCCTGCTCGACGAAGTGGACGCGCCGCTCGACGACGCGAACGTGGGCCGTTTCGTGAAAATGCTCAATCAATTCAAGACGCACACGCAGTTCATCGTGATCACGCACAATCCGCGCACGACGACGGAAGCGGCCGATGCCGTGTACGGCGTGACGATGCAGGAGCCCGGCGTGAGTTCGCTCGTGAGCGTGCGCATGCGCGGGCCGGCCGTCGACGGTGAGCAGATCGCCGGGACCGTAGAGCCCGTCGCAGCAAACGCGTGATGCGCGGCGCCGCGCGCGTGGTGCGCAGCGCGTGCGTGCTCGCGGCGGCGCTCATGTGCGTCGCGCCGCGCGTGACCGCGCAGACGAGCGGCACCGCGGTCGTCACGGGACCGCCCGGCAATCCCGTGCGCGACGGCACGCCGGCGTTCACCATCACCACCTCGGGTTTCCTGCCGGCCGAGCTGCCGCTCCAGATCGAGCTGCAGGTCGCGACCGCCGCCGATTTCAGCTCGCTCTTCGCCGACACGACTGTCACGGGAAACTCGGCC
>DASYSH010000283.1:0-3886 GCA_036003525.1 Gemmatimonadaceae bacterium
AGCAGTACACACAGTTCTGGCCGGCGTTCGAACGCGGGATGATCGATCAGCACGCGATCGACCGCGCCGTAAGCCGCGTGCTCAAACTCAAATTCGAACTCGGGTTGTTCGAGCATCCGTACGTCGACGCCGATCTGGCGGCCCGGAACGGAGGATCCGCGGACCACCGCGCGATCGCGCTGAATGCGGCTCGCGCCTCGATCACACTTCTGAAAAACGACGCCGGCACGCTGCCGCTAAAAAAGGCCGCGCGTACTGTCGCCGTGATCGGCGTCGACGCCGATGAAGCGCGACTCGGCGGCTACAGCGGCGACGGCAACGACAAGATTTCGATCCTGCAGGGAATCCGCCGAAAGCTCGGCGCGAGTGCGACCGTTGCATATGCTCCGGGTCCGGGCCGTTTCGCGATCGAGTATGTGCCGGTTCCGACCCTGAATCTCGTGACGATAGCCGATGGCAAGCGCATACCGGGGTTGGCTGCAGAGTATTTCGACAACAACACGCTCAGCGGCGAGCCGCGCGTCAAACGGCAGGACGCCCGTGTCGATTTCGGCTGGACGCTCAATTCACCGGCGCGGGGAGTGCCGTTCGACTGGTATTCCGTGCGCTGGTCGGGAAAACTGATCGCGCCGGCGACGGGGACGGTTCGGCTTGGTGTAGAGGGAAATGACGGCTATCGCCTCTACGTCAACGGCTCGCTGTTGATCGACAATTGGCGGAAGAAATCGTACGGCGCGATTCTGAAAGACGTGCGACTCGAATCGGGGCGCGAGTACGACCTGAAACTCGAGTACTTCGAAAGCACCGGCAATGCCCGCGTGAAGCTTGTTTGGAATCATGCGGTGCCGAACGACTGGCGCACAAAAATCGACAGCGCGGTTCAGACTGCGCGCGGAAGCGATGCCGTGGTGATCGTCGCCGGAATCGAGGAAGGAGAATTCCGCGACCGCTCGTCGTTGAAACTGCCGGGCCATCAGGAGGACCTGATCGACGCTGTTGCGGCGACGGGCAAACCGGTCGTCGTCGCAATCGTCGGCGGAAGCGCGGTGACGATGCGAAACTGGATCGAGCGCGTCGGCGCCGTGATGGATGTTTGGTATCCTGGCGAAGCAGGCGGCGATGCGGTCGCCGACGTGCTCTTCGGCGACTACAATCCCTCCGGGCGGCTGCCGATCACCTTTCCGATGTCAGAGGGCCAGCTGCCGCTGACGTACAATCACAAACCGACCGGTCGCGGCGATGACTATCTCGACGGAACCGGCCAGGCCGAATTTCCGTTCGGATTCGGCCTGAGCTACACGGCATTTGAATACAGCGGGCTGTCGATCACTCCCGAAGCGATCTCGCCCGCCGGCGCTGTCACGGTGCGGTGCACGGTGCGAAACTCCGGTGCGATCGCCGGCGATGACGTCGTGCAACTCTACCTGCGCGAGGAAGTCACGTCCGTCGCGACGCCGTTGATCGCACTCAAGGGTTTTCGAAGAGTGCATCTCGCGCCGGGAGAATCCCGCCAGATCGAGTTCGTCCTCGGTGCGCACGATGAACTCACACTGCTGGATTCAAAATTGCGGCGTCTCGTCGAACCCGGCACATTTCGCGTGATGATCGGCGAATCGTCGAAAGACATTCGCCTGCGCGGAAAATTCCAGGTCAAATAACGGAAAGAGGACGATTCCAATGGGAAAGAAAGATCCGCGCGTCGACGCGTACATCGCGAAAGCGCAGCCTTTCGCGAAGCCGATTCTGGTTCACATTCGGAAGACGGTTCACACCGCGTGTCCGGACGTCGTGGAGACGATGAAGTGGAGCTTTCCCCATTTCGACTACAAGGGAATTTTCTGCGGAATGGCGGGATTCAAGGCGCACTGCACGTTCGGATTTTGGAAAGGCGCGTTGCTCAAGGATTCTGTGAAGGGAATGCCGAGCGGCGGCGAGAAGGCGATGGGGCAGTTCGGCCGGATCGCGTCGCTCGGCGATTTGCCGAACGACAAGACACTCGCCGGCATCATCAAGGCGGCGGCGAAGCTGAATGATGATAAAGTGCCGGTGCCAAGGGCGAAGGCGAAACCGCGCCCGGCGATCAAGGTCCCGGCTTACTTCTCAGCCGCTCTGAAGAAGAACAAGAAAGCGGCGGCGGCGTTCGAGGCGTTTCCGCCGAGCCATCGGCGCGAATATCTGGAATGGATTACCGACGCGAAAACCGAGGAAACGCGCGACCGGCGGGTGGCGCAGGCGATCGAGTGGATTTCAGAGGGAAAAGGCAGGAACTGGAAGTATCAGCAGAGATAGACAACTGCAGCTGCAACCCCAATCGCGGATTCGCACGGATCGAAGCGGATCTTCGCGGATTTACTTGGGGGAACTCAGCGCTTCTCGGAAACTCTGTGCCCGTCCTATCGTAGGCCCGGGTGATTTCGGGCCGACCGCGCCGGGGATCGGGGCAACTTCCAGCACGATAAGCACGGGCCCCGCGGAGCTGATCGCTTCAGCCGCGCATTCGCGCCAGTCGTCGAGTTCGTTGAACCGATATACCGACAGCCAGCCGCACGCGCGCGCAATCTCCGCGAAATCCACGCCGCGCTGATCGGGACGGCCCGATGCGCTTCCGGGTGTCGGCTGGGCGCCGGTGACTTCGTACACACCGTTGTCGAGAATGATCAGGACGAGATTTGGCGGACACTCGGCGCTGATCGTCACGAGCGCGCCGAGGTTCATCAGCGTGGAACCGTCGCCGTTGCACGCGAAGACGCGGCGACCCGGCTGTGCGAGCGCGACTCCCAGCGCGAGCGACGGCGCCTGGCCCATGCTCGACGGGACGAAAACAAAATCGAGCGGATCCATTGCGCCGCCGGACATGGCGATCCATTCGCGCGCGCTGCCCATCGACGTGATCATGACGTCGCCTGCTGCGCGGTGCTCGCGCAGAATTTCCATCGCGTCGCGGAGCGGCATTGTCCTTTCGCTTTCGCCGCTCATGCTTTCCCCTCCGCGATCAAAGCTGCTCCCGCCCTGCCGCCGGCGTTGCATGCGCGATAGTGATCGCGAATTTCCCCCGCCTGCGCTTCCGTTGTGATGAGCTTGTACTCGATCTTCCACGCATCGAGCAGCGGTTCGGTGAAGACGAGGCACGTATCGCCCGGAAGCGTGTCCTGATTGAGAAAACTGCGATAGCCGATCACGCTGAAGATCGGAAGTTTCCAGTCGTGAATGACATTGCGCAGCGAGTCGCCGGATTCGAACAGCCCGGTGCACTGGATCAGCACGATGGGCCTCGCGCCGCCGAAATACAGGCCGGCCGCGACCGCCCACGCCTCGCCTTCGCGGCAGACGCGGACGAGACGGAGCCCTTCCGTGCGCTCGATGGCATCGCCCCATTTCCCGATGGTGCTGTCGGGAACGGTGACGACGTGCGTCACGCCGAGTTCGGCGAATAGCGCCGCGACCTGTTCACCCGTAAACATGAATTGAATGTTGCCGGGACGTGCCGGAAAAGCTATTACATCCACGATGATCCTTCGAAGCTGCTTTCCCCGCGTAGCGATACCGGACTTCACGCTGAGTGAGTTCGTGTTCGAGCACGCGGCGGCGTGGACGGATGCGCCGGCGCTGATCGAGGGTCCGACGGGACGGGTCGTCACGTACGGTGAGCTGAGAGTGCTGATCGACCGCTGCCGCGCCGCGCTGACCGCGGGCGGGTTCGGTCGCGGCGACGTGCTCTGTCTCTACAGTCCAAACGTTCCGGAATACGCCGCCGTGTTTTTCGCGGTCGCGGAACTCGGCGGCGTCAACACTACGGCGAATCCGATGTACGGCGCCGAGGAACTTACGCGCCAGCTCATCGATTCCGGCGCGCGGATCGTCGTAACGGCGCCGCCGCTCGCGGAAA
>DASYSH010000284.1:0-2299 GCA_036003525.1 Gemmatimonadaceae bacterium
GATGGCACGCGCGCTCGTAATTGGCGGAACCATGTTCATCGGCCGCGCGCTGGTCGACCAACTCCTCGCACGCGGCGACGCGGTGACCATCATGCACCGCGGCAGCGGCACGCCATGGGGCACGCGCGTCGGTGAGATCGCCTGCGATCGCAACGACATCGCCGGCGTGCGGTCAGCGCTCGACGGCAAGCAGTTCGATGTCGTGTACGACAACGTCTTTGATTGGACACGAGGCACGTCTGCAGCGCAGGTGGTTGCCGCCGCGACCGCGGTGAAGGGACTGCGCCGCTACGTGTTCACGTCGAGCGTGGCCGCGTATCCCTCCGGCGGACCCTACTCCGAGGATGCTCCGCTCGTCCCATCCGACTATCCCAACTCGTATGGCGCGCAAAAGGCGGACACCGAGCGCGCACTTTTCGCGCTTGGACTCCCGGTATCGACGGTGCGGCCTTCGTTCGTCTACGGCGACAACAATCCGTTCGACCGGGAGTCATTTTTCTGGGACCGGATCGTCGCCGGCCGGCCGGTGATAATTCCCGGCGACGGCCTCACGACCCTGCAGTTCGTGAATGCGAAGGACGTGGCGCGCGCGTCCATCCTGGCTTCGGAAACGGAGATCGCCGCCGGCCACGCGTACAATCTCGCGAACTACCCGGCCGTCACACAGACCGAGTTCGTGCGCACGCTCGCGCGTGCCGCGGGCAAAGACGTTGACCTGGTGCACGTGTCGCGCGAGCGAATCAAGGAACTCGGCGGCGGAGTGATGACGCCCCCGCTCTATTTCGGCGCGTATCTGGACGTCCCGCCGATCACCGTTCGCGCAGACCGCGTGCGCGACGAGCTGGGGCTCGACCTTACGCCGCTGGAGGACGGGTTCCGCGAAACCTTCGAGTGGTACCGGAAGCAGCAGCGCCCGAACGTGGACTATTCGTTCGACGACAAGCTGCTCGGCCGAAAAATCGCATGAAAAAACAGGCGCTGTGCGGCAAATACACCCTTCCGATGCGTTGACCCAACCCTGCGTCCTGTCTAGCTTTCCCTGCTCTTCCCGAGTAGCTCAGTTGGTAGAGCAGGCGACTGTTAATCGCCGGGTCGGGGGTTCGAGTCCCTCCTCGGGAGCGTACAAAAAAAGAACGGCCGTCCATATCGGGCGGCCGTTCTTTTTTGGTTTTCGATCTTCGGCTCTTACGGCTTCTTCGCCGGCGGCGCCTTCCCCGTCTCCGCCTTTAGCGCGGCCTTCGTTTTCTTTTCGGCGTTCAGCTGAGTTTTCAGCTTTCTCGCCGTCGCCGTGTCGCCCTTGGCCTTCGCGGTCTTTCGCGCGGCCTTGTCCGACTTGATGGTCTTCTTCACAGACTTCAGGCTGTCATGCTGTGCGGCGGCCTTCTTTTTGGTCGCCGCCGGCTGCTGCGCTGCGAGAGTCGAACCGCCCAGCGCCACTCCCGCGACGAACATCGAAAAGACTGCGAGGTGCATCCGCTTCATGATCGCTCCTGATTGGGTGTGTTACGGCTTCGGCTTACGGCGCGCATGCAACCGCGGCAACCGGCTCCGCAGTCTCAATGCTTCGCGCCGCTCGGCCCGAATGGCGCGCGACGCTTCCTTCATCTTCACGGTGTCACCCGATGCGCGAGCCGCTTTTCTGGCCGCCACGTCCTGCTTCATGTTCTGACGGACCGCGCGCAGACTGTCGCGAACCGGATTCTGATGTTTTCGCGCGCCGGCCGTTGCTGGCGCCGGTGCAGGCGCTGTCGTCGATTGAGCCTCGGCACTCGCGACACCCACGGCGAGCGCGGCGAGAATGGTTGCGAATTTGATGTAACGCATGGGAGCTCCTGTATGGGACTCTTCGTCGAGAATCGCCGGGCATCGTCGCACCGGCGTCACCATACAGACGTCCGCACCTTGACGAAGGTTAAGTGCTCCGCGTCACACGCGAAAGAACGCGACCGCCCGCGCCGGTCGGCCTCCATTGTTTTTCGCGGGCGACGATGCCAACTCGCGTCAATCGTGGCATATTATTCACATGAACGCACCACAAGTCGGCATCCTCATGGGCAGCAAGTCGGACTACGACTACCTTGCCCCCGCGTGCGAAATGCTCACGTCGCTGGGCATCACGTACGAAGCAAAAGTCCTCTCGGCGCACCGCACACCCGATCAGGCCAGTGAATACGCCGCATCGGCGGAGAAGCGCGGGCTTTTCTGCATCATTACGGCGGCGGGCGGCGCTGCACACCTGGGCGGCGTCATCGCGTCGAAAACAATCCTCCCCGTCCTCGGCGTGCCGATTCCATCGACG
>DASYSH010000285.1:0-4660 GCA_036003525.1 Gemmatimonadaceae bacterium
TCGTCAACAGTCATTGGGAGGCCCTCGTGAGCGGCAAGACTGATGTGCGCATCGTCCCGAAACCGTGGGGACACGAGACGATTTGGGCGCACACGGATTTATACGTTGGGAAAATTCTGCATATAAAAGCCGGGCAGTCACTCTCTGTTCAGTACCACAATCTGAAGGATGAGACGATTCATCTTCTGAGCGGGACGATGATCTACCGAACGGCGGTCCGAAGTCTGAAGACCGAAGGCCGAAACGACCGCGCGCCGGCACTTGAGGTAGTTGAACTCAAGCCAGGGGAGTCGTTCCGCAATGAGCCGGGATTGATTCATCAGATGGAAGCCGTCACTGATTGTGTTCTGCTCGAAGCATCCACTCCGCACCTCGACGACGTCGTGCGCCTAACAGACCGTTACGGTCGCGAGGGAACCAGCGCACCATGAAAGTGATCATCCCGCTCGCAGGAAAAGGCACGCGTCTCCGCCCGCACACGCTCACGGTGCCGAAGCCGATGCTGCGCGTCGCGGGGAAGCCGGTGATGGATTACGTCCTCGACGACGTGCGCAAACTTGGCGATGTCGACGAAGTCATCTACATCACCGGTCATCTCAAAGAAGCGGTCGAGCTGCACGCGAAGAGCGCGTATCCGGACATGAAGGCGTCGTTCATCGAGCAGACCGTTCAGGACGGAACCGCGGGCGCGGTCGGACTCGCGCGCTCGCGCGTCGATCAGCCTGTTCTAATTATTTTCGTCGACACGATTTTCGACGCGGATCTCTCGGTGATCAAGACGAGCACCGACGACGGAATTCTCTGGACGAAGGTCGTAGACGACTGGCAGCGCTACGGTGTGATCGTGGCCGACGAGAACGGGCACATGACGAAAATCGTCGAGAAACCGACGACGCCGATTTCGAAGCGCGCGAACATCGGCCTTCAGTACATCAAGAATTGGAAGCTGTTGTTCGAAGGCATCGATCACGTGATGGCGCAGCCCAAGAACAAGGGCGAGTGGTATCTCACCGATGCGTTCCAGTACATGGTGGAGCACGGCGCGAAGCTGAAAGTCGCCGAGGCGGCGGGGTGGTATGATGCGGGTCAGGTGGACACGATCATCGCCACAAATGGCGTCATGCTGGGCAAAGGCCGCGCGCAGGTGAGCGGCGCGCATCCTGACTGCACGATCGTTCAGCCCGTATATATAGAGGAGAATGTGACTCTGACGGGTTCGACGATCGGGCCGAATGTTTCGATTTCATCGGGCACGAGCATTTTGAATTCGAGTGTGCGCGATTCGATCATCGGCAAAGACGTGAAGATCGACGGCTGCGTGCTCGGCGCGTCGCTGGTCGGCGATCATGCCGTAATCTCGCGCGTGAAGGGGACGGTTTCGATGGGCGAATATTCCGAAGCCAAGGGGACTGAATGAGTTCTTCCGACATCACCCGGCGGGACCTGCTGAAGGGCGCTGCGCTCGCCGGCGCGGCAGTTGTCGCCAGTGGAAAGTTTTCGCCGGCGATCGCCGAGAATGTCGATGCGATCGCGCATCCCGACGCGGCGCCGCCGGCGCCGTTCGCGCGGAAGACGATGCGCGGCGTTCCGTTCGAGCGGCACGAGACGGTGCGGATCGGGATGGTCGGCACCGGATTGCGCGGACGATCGGTGCTCAACGAGCTGCTGGGGCTGGAGAACGTCCAGATCGTCGCGATCTGCGATGTCGTGCCCGACAAAATGGCCAAGGCGACGAAGATGATCACCGACGCCGGCCATCCCGCGCCGGAGACATATAGCGGCGACGATCACGCGTTCGAAAAACTCGTGAAGCGCGATGATATCGATTTTGTGTATACGGCGACGCCGTGGGAATTCCACGTGCCGGTGATGCTCGCCGCGCTCAACGCGGGGAAGCATTGCGGGAGCGAGTGCCCGATCGGCACGACGCTGAAAGATTTGTGGGCGCTGGTGGATGCGTCGGAGAAAGCGGGACGGCACTGCCTGCATCTCGAGAACTGCTGTTACGGCGAGACCGAGATGCTGATCAACCGCATGGTGCACGACGGCGTGTTCGGCGACGTGCTGCATGCGGAGGCAGCGTATCTGCATGACTTGCGCGAAATTCTGTTCGAGAATCGCGATGAGGGACTGTGGCGCCGCGCGTGGCACACGCGCGCGAACGCGAATCTGTATCCGACGCACGGGCTCGGGCCGGTGGCGTGGTATCTGGATATTCACCACGGCGATCGCTTCGACTACATCGCGTCAGTGGCGGGGCCGGAGCGCGGGCTCGATGTGTATCGCGAGGCCACGGTGAAGGACAAAGCGGATCCCAAGTGGCAGGAGAAATACATCACCGGCGATCACAACACGTCGATCATCCGCACGGTGAAGGGAAAGACGATCATGCTGCAGCATGACGTCTCGAATCCGCGGCCGTACACGCGGCATAATCGCATTCAGGGAACGAAGGGCGCGTTCGAGGACTATCCGCCGCGCGTGTATGTCGAAGGGCAGGCGGGCGGGGAGTCGTGGAAGCCGGTGGAGTCGTGGAAGGCGACGCACACGCATCCGCTCTGGGCGAAGCTGGGTGAGAAGGCGAAGAACGGCGGGCACGGCGGGATGGACTTCGTGATGGCGTACCGGCTGATCGAGTGTCTGCATGAGGGGCTCGTGCCGGATTATGACGTCTACGATGCCGCCGCGTGGAGCGCGCCGTTTCCACTGACCGAGATGTCGGTCGCGAAGGGAAGCGCGCCGATGAAGTTCCCCGATTTCACGCGCGGAGAGTGGGATAGGGCGCGCGTTTGAGAGAAGAAAAACAACAGCTTTACCACGGGTCTACGGTAACGGCCACGGATATCGATCGATCCGCGGTGTCAGTGAAATCCGTGGTAAAAATGGTTTCAAACTGCAACTGCCTTTGCCACGGATTTACGGTAAAGGCCGCGGATTAAAATATTTGACACGTTGTTTTATCCGTGCCACTCGGCGAGATCCGTGGTAAAACCCGTTCGCCGTTCCATCCCAGCGCGAAACCATGAATAGCGGATTTCATTTTTCGCCTCTCGATCTCGGTATCATTGCGGCGAGTATCCTCATTTCGTTTCTCCCCGCGATTTTCTTTGCGAAGCGCGCGGGGCAGAATACGTCGCAGTTTTTTACGGCAGGGCGGTCCGCGCCGTGGTGGCTGGTCGGTGTGTCGATGGTCGCGACGACATTCTCGACCGACACGCCGAATCTCGTCACTAACATGGTGCGCGATGTCGGCGTATCCGAGAACTGGCTCTGGTGGAGCTTTCTGCTCACCGGAATGCTCACCGTGTTTTTCTACGCGCGGCTCTGGCGGCGTTCCGGCGTGCTCACCGATCTCGAGTTCTACGAGATCCGCTACTCGGGAAAGCCCGCGACATTTCTGCGCGGGTTTCGCGCGATATACCTCGGGCTCTTCTTCAATTGCGTGATCATGGCGACGGTGAATCTCGCGGCCGCCAAGATCGCGAACGTCGTGCTCGGCTGGCCGATGGGACGCACGCTCATGGTCTGCGGGATCATGACGATTTTCTTTGCGTCGGTCAGCGGACTGTGGGGCGTGCTCGTCACCGATTCGATCCAGTTTCTGATCACGATGAGCGGGACGTTCGCGGTCACGTACTTCGCCCTCAAGCAGCCGGCGGTCGGCGGAATGGCCGGCCTGCTCGCGAAAGTGCCGGCGAAATCGCTCGCGCTGCTGCCGGACTTCGGCGACTGGTCGGTCGCGCTCGCGGTGTTCGTGATTCCGCTGACCGTGCAATGGTGGTCGGTCTGGTATCCGGGCGCAGAACCCGGCGGCGGGAGTTACATCGCGCAACGCATGCTCGCGTCGCGCTCGGAGAAGGACGCCGTCACGGGGACGCTCCTGTTCAATGTCATGCACTACGCGCTGCGGCCCTGGCCGTGGATTCTCACCGCGCTCGCATCGACGCTGGTGTTTCCAACCCTGCGCGACATTTCCGCGGCGCTGCCGTATGTCGATCATTCACTGATCGGCAACGACATCGCGTACCCGGCGATGATGCAGTTTCTCCCGGCCGGATTTCTCGGGCTTGTCGTCGCCGGCACGCTCGCCGCGTATCGCTCGACGATCGAGACGCATCTCAACTGGGGCACGTCGTATCTCGTGCACGATTTCTATCGCCGCTTCCTGAAGCCGGGCGAAACGGAAAAGCATTACGTGCTCGTCGGACGCCTCGTCACCGCGGGCCTCATGATTTCCGCCGGATTTCTCACGTACGCGTTGGGCACGGCGAAAGACGCATTCGATCTGATTCTCTCAGTCGGCGCCGGCACGGGATTGATCTATCTGCTGCGGTGGTTCTGGTGGCGCGTGAGCGCATGGAGCGAGATCGCGGCGATGGCGAGCTCGTTCATCGTTGCAATCGGGTTTTTCATCGCGCGAAAGAGCGGCTTTGAAGTTGCGTCACATATTTCGCTGCTCGTGACGGTCGGGGTCACGACAGTCGTGTGGGTGGCGACGACGATGCTCGCCGCTCCGACCGATCGCGCGACGCTCGTGCGATTCTACGAACTGGTTCGGCCATCGGGCCCAGGCTGGGCAATAGTTCGGTCTGAATCCGCGGTGCAACCCGCACCCGATTCGCTCGCGCAGGGCGTGCTCGGCTGGGTCTGCGGCTGCTCG
>DASYSH010000286.1:0-2233 GCA_036003525.1 Gemmatimonadaceae bacterium
TTGAACAGTGTCGACGCGTCGGGTGCAAAAAGCCAAATCACACGATCGAGCGAGGCGCGGGGGCCGTTGTACGTGTCGCTGCGCGCGATCTCCAGGCGAACGGGCTGTTCCCATCGGACGAACTTGAACGGACCGTTGCCGACCGGTGCGCGCGCGAACGACGATGTCGCGAGCGAATCGCGGCGCATCGTGCCAAGCAAATGCACGGGCAGCGGGATCACCGACGTGACGAGCGCGTCGAATTGTTCGGGCGACCGCTGACGGAACCATGCGGTGCACGTCACCGAGTCGCCGACGCTGATAGAATCCATCGCTGCGCGAAGGCCGGCGCGCTCGCGCGAGCCGACGAGCGAATCGGTGTAGACATCGAACGCGAATTTTACGTCCGCGGCGGAAACCGGGTGACCGTCCTGCCACCGCGCGCGCGGATCGAGATGGAAGGTGATGCGCAAAGAGTCGGCGGACCATTCCCAGCGCTGCGCAAGTCGCGGCACATAGCCGGAGTCGCCGAGTGTGTTGAGCGCAATCCCGCGGTCAGCGAGACGCTGAAAAAGTTGTTCGTAGACTTCGCGCGCCACGACGTTTGCGGCAGAAGGCGGGAAGAGCGATTGCGGATCCTGTCCCGAACCGATGATCACCGTGCCGCCAGCGCCGCCGGAACCGTCGCGCCCGCATCCGGCGAGCAGCGTGATCGCCCCGAGAGTTGCTGATGCGCGGCGGGCGAGTGACCGGAATGTCCCGAATTCAAAAACGCGCATTGGGCTCCGAGGAGAGACGGCAAACATTATCCGGCTAACTGCGCCAAGTCCACTCCGCGCTCGTGAAGCGCGCGCGATGCGGCGCGGCAAAATGCGATGCTTCATGGCGGTCGAGTGTCAGCGGCTCGCCTTCGATCTCGGCGAGCGCGGCCCGCAGCGCATCGCGCACTTCATTGTATTCCGGCGCGCGTCCGAGCGCGGCGCGCAGCGTCGCGGCCGGGACGGCCGCGGCAATCGGCTGCGTCCCGAGGCGGGTGATGCGCGACTGATCGTCGTCGATGAGAATCGATCCGTGCTGCAGCAGCGCGCCGTTTTCGCGGAGCTGTGCGCTGCCGACGAGCTTGCGATTGTCGATCACGAGTTCGCCCTTTGAAGGCTCGGCGAAGCACGCCGCGCCGCCGGGACGCCGCGGCGCCGTCAGCGGCTGCGCTTCTGTTACGGGAACGCCCAGTCGTGCGATGGCCGAGATCAGCATCGTGTTGATGCGGCGGTAACTCTCTTTGAGGCGCTGACCGTCCGGCGCAGGCGCGGTCACACTGTATGTGACTTCGCGATCGTGCATCAGCACGCGGCCGCCGGTCGGACGCCTTACGGCGCCGACGTCTTCGAGCTCGAGCCGTTCAGGCGAGAATCGCGCGCGGACCGATTCGTGCCGCCCAAAAGAGAGGGTCGGCCGCGGCCAGCGGTATACGCGGAGCACCCCCTCGCCGGTCTCCCTTGCGCGGTCCATCAGGCCCGCGTCGAGCGCCATCTGCTCCGCGCCGTCGAGCGCGCCGGAATCGAGAAATCGCCACAGCACGGCGTTGCCTGATGGTGTGCCCGCGATTCGGAGGCTCAGCGCGTAATGGCGTAGTAGATGACGTACAGCCAGCTGAAGAATCCCTGGATGATCGCCCAGACGATCGAGTGGTGAACACTCCAGGAAATGACAATCGCCAGCACGCTGCCGAACGTGACACCGGCGCGCGCGGCCTCGTAGCGATACGACATGGACTGGACCCCCGGTTCGGACATGGGTGGAATGTAATGTCAAACGAGCGGCTGGCTAACAGCATAAACCCGTCCGCTAACAGCGATTTGTTCCTTTTGTTAGTTTTCAAATCTGATCTTTCCCCGTCCTACGTGCAGGAGCTCTGCTAAGTGTCCAAAGCAATCCCGCAACCCGATTCTTTTGTCTCGCGCCACATCGGCCCGTCCGACTCCGACGTGCGCTCCATGCTCGATACCCTCGGCTATCCCACGCTCGACGCTTTCGTCGATGCGGTGATCCCCTCCAGCATTCGTTTTCGCGCCGCGCTCGACGTTCCCGGCGAACGCTCCGAGCAGGAAGCGCTCGCGTCGTTCCGGGCGGAAATGTCCGGCAACGAAGTCTGGCGATCGTTCATCGGCATGGGCTACTCGGGCACGCACACGCCGGCGGTAATCCAGCGAAACATTCTGGAGAATCCCGGCTGGTACACCGCCTACACGCCGTA
>DASYSH010000287.1:0-7657 GCA_036003525.1 Gemmatimonadaceae bacterium
CTGATCGCCGATGCGGTTCATGCCGTCGTTCCAGTCGCCCGTGCCGATCAGCGGCAACAGGTGCCCGCCCACCGGAAGACTGCGGTCGATCGTGCGCGCGCAATGCTCGAACAGCACCGCGCGCTCCGCGGCGACGCGCGGTTCGAAATAGGACGTCAGCTGTCCCGGCGCGAGTACCGCGCCATCGAGAAATGTCACCGATTCGTCGAGGACGGCTTCATCGGCGGTGACGTCGAGATAATGACTCACCACATAAGGCAGCCAGAGAAGATCGTCTGAAAAGCGCGAGCGGATTCCCTTGTCACACGGCTCGTGCCACCAGTGCTGAACGTCGCCCTCCACAAACTGATGTGCCGCCGCCTTGAGAATGTGCGCGCGCGTCAGATCGGGACGCGTCACGGCGAGCGCGAGGACGTCCTGGAGCTGGTCTCTGAACCCGTATGCGCCGCTCGACTGGTAGAACGCGGTGCGCGCCCAAAGCCGGCACGCGAGCGTTTGATACAGCAGCCACTGATTCAGCATGAGATCGCCGGCGTGGTCCGGTGTCTTCACCTGAACCGTGCCGACGACGCGCGTCCAGCTCTCGGTCACTTCCTTCAGCGCGGCATCGAGATTGGCGCCCCGATATTTGCGAATCAGCGCGCATGCGTCGTCGCGCGATCCGCTTTGCCCAAGAAGCCAGACCACGGTTCGCGTCGCACCCGGCGGAATATCGATCACGGTCTGCAGCGCGCTGCACGGATCGAACGCAGCCCCGGTGCGCCCTGAAAGCTGCGCACCTCTGTCGAGCGCAGCCGGATGATCCGCGTCGCTATTGCGTCCGAGGAATTCCGTGCGATCGCCGGTCCATGCGGTTTGCGCGCCGAGCAAATCGGAGAACGCGACGCGGCTTCCGAAATCGCGGTTCCACGAATTGCGCGCGAGCATGGCGCCCGTTTCGCCGTCCATCTCCGTCGCGACGTACGGGGCGGATCCGCTGCGCGACACGCCGAGGACCCATTCGAGATACGCCGTTACGCCGATGCGCCGCGGCTGCGGCGAGCGGTTCGTCAGCGTCAGCCTCGAAATGCGCACCGAATCGTTCGACGGGACGAAGACCAGCAGCTCGGACGCGATGCCGTGCGATTCGTGGAAATACCGCGTATAGCCGAGTCCGTGACGCACCTCGTAGCTGGCGTCGTCATCGCGCACCGGAAGCGCGGTCGGTCCCCACACCTCGCCGGTCTCTTCGTCGCGAATGTAGAACGCGTCGCTCGGCGGGTCGCGAACCGGATCGTTCGACCACTCCGTCAGCAGATTCTCCTGACTGTTCACCGACCACGTGCACCCAGCCCCCGCTTCGGATACGAGGCAGCCGAAGCGATCATGCGCGATCACGTTGATCCACGGCGCCGGCGTCCATTGCCCCGGCTTCAGCAGTATCACGTACTCGCGGGCCTCGCCGTCGAATCCGCCGACGCCGTTGAAGAATTCCAGATCGCCCGGCGAACTCATTTGCCCTCCGACCGGTATGCGCGTGAAGCCTGTTCACCGAGCGTGCCGCTGCGGTTCGAGACTTCCACGCGCGCCACACTGCGCAGCACGTCGCGCTGCCCGACGGTGACGCGGTCGGCGCGCAGCGTGAACACTTTCCCCTGCGACTCCGCGCCCTCTGCGCGCGGCATCGACTGGCTCGTGCGCACGATCGTCTCGATCAGCGTCTGCAGATCCTGCACGTACGATGGCGCGCGCGCATTGAGAATCACGAGATCGACGGGAAGCCGCTTCATTCTCCAGTATTCGTGCGCGCGAAGCAGCTGCCGCACGATTCCGATGTCATCTATGTCATCGATCTCGACGAGAACGATGGGCAGGTCTCCGGAAATGCCCTGGGCCCACAGTGCGGAAACATTTTCCACGCGCCGCGCCAGCATCTCGACCGAGGCCCGCAGCGCCCGGTCGATGTAGAGAATCGATCCGCTGAGCATTTGAAACAGGTGCGCCTCGTCCGGCTCAATGCCGAGATGATGCAGCTGCACCTGCGCCTGCGTCCACGCGAGCGTCGCGACACGCTCGAATGTCGTGACGTCGTGATACTTCTCCGCGAGATCGAGCACCGCGCTGCGCGACGTGCCGACGAGCGTCGTGTAAACCACGCGCACCGTTTTGCCGGGACGAATACGGACTCGGCGGCGCATGCTCACGATCGGATCCAGCACCGCCCCGCGCGTGCCGGAGAGCGGCGTCCGCGCGGACAGCGCAATCGGATCTCGCAGGGTGCGCCCGCGGCCGACGAATCGCGCGCGGTCGGATTCGCACTCGAGCTCGCCGACCGTCTCGCCGTCCACCGCCATCACGTGCGCGAGCCAGACCTCCCCTTCATCATCCGACCGCGGCCGGCGTGTCGCGAGCATCGTATCGCGCCGCTCGATGCATTCGGTTTCGATCGAAAGATTCGAGAACGCCGGGTGCGCGAGATCTGCGGCGTGCGGGGCGAGCACGACTTCTGCGTACGATGTGACTTCGATTTCGCGCGCGCGCAATCCGTCGTTGGTGATCGAGACGCGGCGCACCTCGGCATCGTCCTCGGACGAGACGATCACCTCCAGCCGGGTGGTGATCGTTCCGTCGCGCCGCGTGAACTCCGCCCGGTCCTCGGCAAATGAAACGTGGTAGCTGTCCGGTGTCGTGCCACTCGGCTGGAAGCCCGGCGACCAGTGCGGACCGCCAAGCGCGTCGCGCAGATAGATGTACGATCCCGTGTCGTCGCGCGTGGCGTCCTCGCGCCACCGCGTTACGGCAATGTCCTTGCAGCGGCTGTAACCCGAGCCGGACCCGGTGATCATCACCGCGTAGCGTCCGTTGGAGAGCAGCTGCGTGCGCGGTGTCGCCGTGTGGGGCGTGCTGAAGTGCCGCGGCTGCGGCGCGACAAGTTCGCGTACGTTCCCACGGACGGCCGCATGATCCAGACGCGGCCGCGCGACCGCCACGCCGCGCGGAGTGCGCTCCTGCAGCAGCAGTTCGCTCGCGCGAATCATCGGTTCGGCGTGAAAACGGGTGCGCATGCGGCCCGCGTTCAGCGCATTGGCGATTGCAACGATCGCCATGCCCTGATGGTGCGCCATGTACATGCGCACGACCTCGAAGTTTTTCCCAACGGGCAGCCGCTTCGGCGTATAATCGAGCGATTCGTAGAACCCGTACTCCCCCTCGGCGCCCGCCGCCGCGAGAGTGCGCAGATTGCGCATCGCTTCGTGCGGCTCGTACATCACGGCCAGCGCCGTGGCGTACGGCGCGACGACCACATCGTCGCCGAGTCCCCGGCGCAGTCCGAGCCCCGGAATGCCGAAGCTCGAATACTGATATGTCATCTTCAAATCGCGGACATTGTATCCGGACTCCGACATGCCCCACGGAACGGCGCGCTCCGCGCCATACTGAATCTGCCGTTCGATCGATAGGTGGTTCGTCTGGTCGATGAGGCTGCCGAGCGGGGACCGCATGATCAGTCCGGGCATGAGGTATTCGAACATCGACCCCGACCAGGACATCAGGATGGAATCTTTCCCGACCGGCGTGAGCAGGCGTCCGAGCCGGAACCAATGCCGCATCGGCACGTCGCCCTTGGCGATGGCGATGAAGCTCAGCACGCGCGCCTCGGACGCGAGCAGATCGTAGCGCCCCGTGTCGAGCGATCCATCGGCCGCCCTGTATCCGATCGCGAACAGCATGCGAATCGGATCGAACAAGAATGCGAACTCCATCATCGCGACCATTTCGCGCGCGACGGCCGCGAGTTCGAGGAGGCGGTCGATCAACTCCGGCTCGCCTCCCGGTTCTTCCGCCATCTCCCGCAAGGCGATGCCGAGCGTGATGAGGGCTCCCGCAAAGTTGCCGCTGTCGACGGACGAGACGTATTTCGGTTCGAGCGCGCGCAGGTCGTGCGTATCGTACCAGTTGAAGAGATTGCCGTGGAAGTGCTCGAGTTCCTTCACGGTGCGCAGCGTCGCTGATACCCGCTCGACGACTTCGTTCGCATCGATCCACCCAAAGTCGCGGGCGGCGACGACCGAGAGCAGATACAGCCCGATGTTGGTGGGCGACGTTCGGGTTGCGACGATCGGCGCCGGCGTCTCCTGGAAATTGTCGGGCGGCAGCGCGTGGTTCTCGTCATTGACGAACGTCGTGAAATATGTCCACGTGCGGCGCGCGATCGAGCGCAGCTCCTGCCGCTCCTCATCAGTGAGCGGCTTCGTCTGCACCGCGGTGCCGGGACGGCTTCCCCATCGCGCTATCGCCGGCGCGACTGCCCATAGCGACGGCACGACCAGCATCGCGGGCCACGCCCCGGGATGACGCCACACGACGAGTGCGAACGCGATCACGGAGAACAGCAGGCCGCCAAGCATGCGCCGGTAGAAGCCGAAGATCGTCGAGGGCACGCGGGACGCCGCGAATTCCGTCGTCTGCCACTCGAGCATCCGTCCGTGCGTGATATACATCCGCACCAGCGACCGGACGATCGCGTCCGCCATCAGCGAAGCCTGATGCGCGAGAATCGTGATCATCAGGGCAACCTGGCCCCACGCGGCGCGGAAGTCGCGTCCGATCGCGCGCGCATGGCTGCGTTTGGAAAGCCCCGGCCCGCGCGGCCACATTCCGGCGAGCGGCGGGATCATCGGCGGCACGACGATCACCGCGAGGATGAACGACGACCAGAGCGCGGGCCGGGAACCGGTCAGCGTCCAGCCGAGCAGGAGCGTGAGGTACGCGGCGGGTGCGGACAGCGTGCGCCGCAGGTTGTCGATCATCTTCCAGCGCGCGACCGGCGAAAGTTTCTCGCCTAGAATCCACGGCAGCAGCTGCCAGTCACCGCGCGCCCAGCGATGCTGGCGCGACGCGGCGACGAGATAGTTCACGGGCGCGCTTTCGAACAGTTCGACGTCGGTGACGAGCCCCGCGCGCGCAAAGACGCCCTCGAACAGATCGTGACTGAGAAGCGTGTTTTCCGGAACGCGGCCGGCGAGCGCGGTCTCGAACGCGTCGAGATCGTAAATGCCCTTCCCCGTGTACGATCCCTCGCCAAACAAATCCTGATACACGTCGGAGACGGCGGCCGCGTACGGATCGATTCCCGACTGGCCCGATGCGAGCCGCTGAAACACCGAGCCGCCCCGTCCAGGCAGCGGCGCAGTCACGCGGGGTTGCAGCACCGCGTACCCATCCACGACGCGCTTGGTCGCGTGATCGATCAGCGGACGGTTGAGCGGATGCGCCATGGTGCCCGTGAGGCGCTTCACCGCGCCGATCGGAATGCGCGTGTCGGCGTCGAGCGTCACGATGTACACGACGCCCTCCGGAATCTCGGGCGGCTTGCCGTTCTCGTGAATGAACGAAGTCGTTCCTTCGCCGCGCAGCAGCCGGTTCAGCTCATGGAGCTTGCCGCGCTTGCGCTCCCATCCCATCCAGACTCTCTCGCTGGCATTCCAGAATCGCTTGCGATGAAATACGAAAAACCGCCGGGAGCCGTCGAGCGCCGGACCGTGCCGGGCGTTCAGTTCGGCGATGCCTTCGCGCACGGCGGATAGAATCGTCGCGTCGCCCGGCGCGACTTCGCTCTTGGCATCCGCCCAGTCGGTGACCAGCGCGAAGCAGAGGTCACCGTCGGAGTTCGCGAGATAGTGCACTTCGAGCTGATCGACCTGTCGCTCGACATCCTCGACGCTGGTGAGCAGCGTCGGCACGACGACGAGCGTTCGATATTTTGTCGGCACGCCGGCGCTCAACTCGAGTCGCGGCAGCAGCGTCGGCGCCACGATCGCAGTGATCAGGCGGTTGAGCAGCGCCACTGCGAGATCCGACGCCGGCACGATCGCGCACACGGCGATGGCGATGCGCGCGGCGATCGACATATCGCACGATGCGAGGATGGCGAGCGGGATCGCGAGGATCGCCGTCGTCATGAACAGCAGCAGGCCGAGATAGACCGGCGTCGCGCCGTCGATGAGCGCGCGGCGCAACCGGAGTTCGAGCGGCTCCTTGAATCCGATCGAACGCTCGAACGCCCGCCGGCCCGCGCCGATGAGATAATAGCCGGGGTCTGCTTTGCGCTCGTCGCACGGCTCCCCGGGCGGAATATTCGAGAGACGCGCGCGCTCGGTGGTCGACAGCGCGAGCACGAGGCGCGTGACGTCGAGTTCAGAACGATTCGAACCGCGCGCGAGCGCCTCGATGGCGTGCCGGTAACAGTCGCGGCTCGCGAAATCCATCGACGCGAAATCGCTGCGCGCGCGCAGCTCCTTGTCGACCCGGCTGACGTCTTCGAAAAACGTCGTCCAGTCGAGCGCCGACATGAGACGCATGCTGGTGATGATGTTCCGCACCGTCACCGTCATCGCCGCCTGACGCTGATGCTCGATCAGGGCGATTTCGTCTGCCGTGGTGCCCTGCGCCGCGAGCCGCTGATTGAGCCATGCGAGCGCCGGAGTCACCGCCGGGTCCTGGTCGCGCAGGCGCTGCACGAGCTCGACCGCGAACGCCGTCACGAGGCGCAGATTGTCATCGCGAGCCATGACGGACGCGAGCGTCGGCGCCGCGTCGCGACCGAGGCCGAGGAATTCGTCGGCGAGCCTATCGGCTTCCTGACGCGCGGTGCGGCCGCGGACCATCGCGTCGGCGAGCCGCCGGAGATTTTCCACGAGCACCACGCGCAGGGAAATCGTCACGGCCCACAGTTCTCCGATCGTCAGCGGCTGCACTTTTTGATACGCGTGCACGAAACGCCTGAGCGTGTCGGGATCGAAGCGGCTGTCGGTGTGCGCGACGAATGCCCACGCGATGCCATACACGCGTGGATATCCCTGCAGCGGGCCGTCGGCGAGCGAGGGGAGTTCTTTATAGAAGCCGACCGGAAGATCGTCGCGAATCTCGCGCAGCTGTTCGTCGACGACGAAAAAATTGTCGACCAGCCATTCGGCGGCCGGTGTGATCCAGCGGTCCTCTCTGAGCGCATCCGCAACCGCCTGATTGGCCGCGCGCAGCACCCGTCCGTTCTCTTCGACCCGCGGCAGCAGCGCTTTTTTCGGCTCCCATCCGGACGTGACGCGCTGCGCCGCCGCGAGGCTCATCGCATGCTGTTCGAGGCGGTCAATTCCGAACAATTCCGACCGAATTGGATCTTCGAGCGGAGGAAGGGTCGGAAAGAAGTTTGGAATGGGGACTCGCATCGAAACGGAATTTCGACGCTGTCGGGGACGGCTGGTATCGCACGATGGGAGTAGCCGTCTAATCAGGCGTACCTACTCTTTCACTCCGTTGTGCGATGTGGATTTGCCCCTGGCCGCTCTACAATCCGTGATAGCCATACGAAGTGTTGTAGGAATCACGGAGGTTGCGGGAGCAGCACCATGGGGAATTTGCGAAGCAGCATGCATAGAGGTTTTGGATTTGTCGCCGCGGTCGCGCTTGCCGGTATTCTTTCGTCGGCGTGCGACGTACACGGCATTTCTGAACCGGGATCACTTTCCAGTATCGTCGTCACGCCAAATGCATCGATTGCGTCCGGCGCTTCGGAGCAGATGACCGCCGTCGGTCTCGATGCGGACGGACGCGTCATCACGATCGCTCCGGTGTGGTCGGTCGCGCAGAACGGCGGCACCATCAACGCGTCCGGCATGTT
>DASYSH010000288.1:0-2485 GCA_036003525.1 Gemmatimonadaceae bacterium
CGGCGCACGACTCTTTTTCAACTATTGCTCCGGTTGCCACAGCCTTCAATACCTGCGCTTCTCGCGGATCGCCGAGGATCTCAACCTCGACGAGAAGGATGTCGAGAACAACCTGATCTTCACCGGCGCGAAGATCGGCGACAAAGCCGTCAACAACATGCCGGCGACGATGTCCGCGGGCTTTTTCGGCAAGGCGCCGCCCGACCTTTCGCTCGAAGCGCGCGCGAAAGGCTCGGACTGGATCTACAACTATCTGAAGTCGTTCTATCTCGATTCGAGTCGCCCGGTCGGCTGGAACAACACCGTGTTTCCGAATGCCTCGATGCCGAACGCGCTCTGGGAGCTGCAGGGCCTGCAGGTCGCGGTCAAGGCTCCGGCCGAGAAAGGCGGCGAAGCTGCGGTCGAAAAACTCGAGATCAAGACCCCCGGCCGCCTCGATGCCGAACAGTTCGACCAGGCCGTCCGCGACATCACCGCGTTCCTCGAATATGCCGGCGAACCGGCGGCACTGAAGCGCACATCGATCGGCGTGTGGGTGCTGCTGTACCTCGCGTTGTTCACCTTCATCGCCTTCCTGCTCAAGCACGAATACTGGAAAGACGTGCATTGATCCGCCACTAGGCGGCAACGCACACCCGGGCGGCGGGTTCGGCCGTACGGTGGCTCGTTTTCGAATCTCCGGTCGATGACCGGGCGGCTTTCCCCTGGCCGCGCCGCGAGTGCCTCGTCATGACGCACCGCGGCACGAATTCATGCACCGGCGATCCGTCTAGGCGGTTGTCGGAGCGCGTAGTACATTCGCCGGGGGCGGCTGGTTCCCGGGAGGGGGTTCGAGAATGGCCTTGAGTCAGCGTTCACGTACGGTTTTAACCCTTTATTCGGCCCGGGACTGCATCCATTGCCATCGAGTCCGCCTCGTGCTGGCCGCCAAAGGCGTGACCTACGATCTGGTCCCGGTCGATCTGGACGATCCACCGGAAGACCTGCTCGATCTCAATCCGTACAACTCGGTGCCGACGCTGGTCGACCGCGACCTCGTGCTGTACGACACCAGCGTTATCTGCGAATACCTCGACGAGCGCTACCCGCATCCGCCGCTGATGCCGGTCGATCCGCTGTCGCGCGCGCGCTTGCGCCTGGCGATCGTGCGCATCGAGAACGACTGGCTGACGCTGGTCGATCAGATCGACGCCGGCGGCCGCACCGCCGATACGGCACGCAAGGCGCTGCGCGATGAGCTGATCAAGAACGCTTCCGCGTTCAAGGCTTCCAAGTTCTTCCTCAGCCCCGAAATGAGCCTCGCCGATTGCGCGCTCGCGCCGTTGATCTGGCGGCTGGACGCGCTCGGTGTTCAGCTGCCGCGCGAGGCGCATGTCATCATCGACTATGGCGAACGCATATTCCGTAGCCAGGGCTTTGCGCGCAGCCTGACTCCCGAAGAGAAACTCCTGCGACCGTGATGCGCCATTTCAGAATTTTCAGCGCCGCGAATGCACCGAGGCGGTCGTCATGACGTCGCCGACGGTGATGACGTCGAATCGTCCGTATTTGTTGCGGGCGCTCTACGAATGGATCAGCGACAACGGCCTGACGCCGTACATCCTCGTCGACGCGACGAACACGGGCGTGCGCGTGCCGCCGGGCGCCGCGAAGGACGGCAAGGTCGTGCTCAACATCGCGGCGCGTGCGGTCACGCAGTTCGAAATAAGCAATGAGCACATCCGCTTTCTCGCGCGCTTCGGCGGCGTCAGCCAGTCGGTCGATATTCCGATGGTCGCGGTGCTCGCGATCTACGCGCAGGAAAACGGGCAGGGCATGATGTTCTCGGCCGAAAACGCGCCGCCGGAACCTCCGCCGCCGGCAACGAAGCCGGACGAGGCGGTCAAGAAACCGCATTTGCGCGTCGTCAAATAGACGCTGCGCACCTCGAACGGCACATTGCTAGTTGAGCGTGCGGACGCCGACAACATTCGGCACCGCACGCAGATTCGCGGTGTGCGGCAGGCTCCAGGCTCCGAGATGGTGCCCGCGCAAATCCAGATGTCCGCGATGCCGATCGCTGCCGTCGAGGCTGATCTCGAATCCATAACGGCGCACCAGTGTCGGCAGGCCGTCGACGCGCTCGATGCGAATGCGCGTCATCGAGACGGTCTGATCGAGCAGCTGCACGCCGGCGTCGCGGCAGAGCTCGCGGCCGTAGCGGACCGCGCGTTCGCGGGCACCGAGCGCATCCATCCAGATCCACACCGCGCAGGCGATCGCGAGCAGGAAAAACCAGGTTCCGAGCATTAACCGAGTGTGCGGGCGCGGGGTCCGGCTCGCAAGGGCGGCGCAACGTGACCCCGCGCCGGGTTTGCGGCCGGCGGTCCGGTTACAATCGGTTTCAAGGGGTTGGACGTGGGTGCGCAGACGCGGCGACTGCAGAGGTGTCGCCGGCAGCGTGATGCGCGCGGTGTCCGCTCTGTCCACAGGGGGACGCGATGAA
>DASYSH010000289.1:0-2834 GCA_036003525.1 Gemmatimonadaceae bacterium
CAGAGTTTATAGCTCAAGCTCCAAGCCCACAGGTTGGGCCTGTCAATACTCGCCGTTCGAAGCCCTGTGCTGCAGTTGCGAGAGCTCGCAGCTCCGAAGGACGAGTTCTGACACTCCCGACCCGTGAGTCATAAGCTTGACCCGCCAGCTCCCCGAAGCTTGACCTGCCAACTTCCAGAAACAATGTCTCCGGTGGCGACAGTTACCTAATAGTGTTTGTGAGCTCCCGTGCCCGCAGTGTCGGTAAGCGATCCGAGGAACGCGACGATCGCCGCGCGTTCCTCTGCGGTCAGATGCAGTGAATCAGCGCTGAGCGTTTGGTTCGCGACGCGCGCGCCGGCACCGCGGGCGCCGCCGGCGTCATAGAACTTGATCACCTGATCGAGCGTCGCGAACGCGCCGTGATGCATATACGGCGCGGTGAGAGCGACATTTCTCAGCGAAGGAGTTTTGAACGCGCGCAGATGCGCGGGCAGGTGATCGATCCGCGCGCGCCCCGAATCCGCATCCGGAATCGCGGGTCGCAGCGGCGATGCCGGCGTACCGATCACTTCGACATCCGATGACAGATACAGCGGCGGCGTGTTCCCGCTGAACAGCGGCGCGAAATGGCACGTCCCGCAGCCGGCCTTTCCCATGAAGATTGAAAATCCGCGGCGCTCCTGCGCGGTGAGCGCGCGCTCATTCCCCTGCACCGCTTCGTCGAAACGCGAATGCATCGCGACGAGCGATCGCACATACGCCGCAAGTGCCTGACGTACGCGCAGCGGCGTCACGGCCGTCGGCGGCGCAGCGCCGAATGCGGACCCGAAGTCGCGGCGATAGCTGTCATCGTGCGCGAGTGTGTCGGCGGCATGCTCCACCGACCCGCCCATTTCCGCCGGACTGAGCAGCACCTCGATCACCTGGTCCTCGAGCGTGACGGCGCGCTCGTCGGCGAATTGGGCGGGCTGCAGTCCGGCATTGATCAGCGTCGGAGTATTTCTGAATACGGTGCCGGCGCCGCGAACATTCACCGCTTTCGCGATGCCATCAGCGAACGCATTCGACGGGACATGGCAGCTCGCGCAACTCCGCGTGCCGTTGCCAGAGAGTCGCGGCTCATTGAAGAGCCGCTCGCCGAGCGCGACGATCGCGGCGGTCGGTGACGGCGCAGACGTGTTCGCATATGCGTGCGGATCGAACGCGCCGGGCGAATAGACGCTCGGCGCGTCGGATCGCCACCCGCGCGGCATGCGAATCGGAGTGGTCGCGATGGCCACGCGAATGTCGTCGAGCGCTTTCGCCGCGGGAGCCGCGTACTCCGCGATGAATGTGAGGCGGTCGAACGAATCGAAGTCCGGATGCGCGCGCAAGTATTGCTCTGCGCGCGCGAAAGTTGAGTCGACCGCGCGCCGCCCCCGGGCATGCTCACTCCATCGATGGCCGATTTCTGCGAAGAGCGAACGAATTCCTTCGAGCGCATCCGCGCACTCGGCCATCGCTTCATGTGTGCGCGGCGCATCGAATCCAGCGATGCCGAGCGTCGATACGCGCGCCATCTCGAGGCGCGCGAGTTCGATGATTTGCGCGTCCGTCGGAACGATCGTCGCAGCGAGGCCACGAAGCCGCGTGACCGCGGGGCGCATGCCCTCGACGATTTTTTGAGCGGCATCCGCGTCGCGCGGCGCGACGGACGGCCATACCAACGTTTCAAGCGCGGGAAATCCGGCGGCGGCGAGCGTGGATGGCGGCGGCGCGTCGTCGTCATCGACTTCCTGGCGGCGTGAATTGAACGCGGCAGCGAGCGCGGGCGCGTAGAACTCCAGAATTCCCTCGACACGTTTGTATTGCGCGCGCGACTCGCGGAACGATTTTCGCACATCGAGCGGCGCATAGCCGCGCGCGCTCAGTGCGGCGCCGAGCGCGGCGAGCGCCGCGTCGAGCGAATCGGCGCGACGCTCGATGACCGCGCGCATATCGACACGCGGGTCAGTTCGCGATTTCGCCCAGCATCCCCTGATGAAGAATGCAGCGGCTGCGAGGAGTACAAACCCGGCTCCCACGAGCCACCGTGGGAGCCGGGTATCGATTCGGGCGAATTTCACCGTGCGTTATGACTCCACTACTTCCAGGTGATCTCCACCGAATCACGAAGCGTTGCCGGCGTAGACGCCGCCGTCGCGGCATAGCCCGCGGCGGGAACGTCGCGGCCATAACCTTTGGCGAACACGCGCCCGCTGTTCGTCACCGTGATCACGGTATAGCCGAACCACGTTCCCGTGCCGGCGATCGTCGGATCGACGGTCGCATCGATCGGCGTGCCGCCGTTGCCGTTGATGATCTGCCACGTATGACCCGTGGGCTGCGAGCGATAGTAGACGTGGTTGTGCGCCGAGACCATCGCCTCGACCTGATTCGTCGCGAGCACGTTCCAGTATGCGTTGCGCGCGGCGACGTCGAACACGAGACCGTCGGTGGGAACCGTCGGGTACGGATATGCGGGCTTGTGACCGATCGCGAAGATGTGTTTCACACCCCGCGCGCGCGCCGCGGCGAGATCGCCGGCGAGCCACAGCGTCGCGACGTGCCAGTCGAAGCCGACCGGGTCGGTATTGAGCGTCACGAAGTGCGCGTCTTTGAAATCAAACGAATACGTGAGGTGACTCTGATCGGTCGTATAGCCGTCGGGGCCGCCGATTCCGGGGCCATTGCCGCCGCGGGACATGTACGGGAGCATGTCGCGCAGGAACGTGCGCTCATTCGCCGCCGTGGCGACTTTCGCGAGGTTGTCGGTCTCGTGATTGCCCGGCGTGACGACGAGCTCGACACCGGACGTCGGCAGCGGCGAAGCC
>DASYSH010000290.1:0-2098 GCA_036003525.1 Gemmatimonadaceae bacterium
ACTCACGCCGAGTTTGTCGACTTCGTCCAGCAGGAAGACGGGATTCTTCGTCCCGGCCTGCTTCATTCCCTGGATGATGCGGCCCGGCATCGCGCCGACGTACGTGCGGCGATGGCCGCGGATATCGGCTTCATCGCGCGCGCCGCCGAGTGCGACGCGGACGTACTCACGCCCGAGCGCACGAGCCACCGACTTCGCGATCGATGTCTTGCCGACGCCCGGCGGGCCGACGAACAGCAGGATCGGACCCTTCGCCATCGCGCGGGCCTTCGCCTCTTTCTGATCGGTGATCTGCCGGTCTTCGGGCTCTTCGCTCTTCTTCAGCGACGGCGTCGCATTGTCCTTCAATGGGCGGAGCTTTGCCGCCGGAAACTCGCCGGTCGTCTTGATCTCTTCCGCGAGCTGTCTCGCGCGCAGCTGCCGCACCGCGAGGAATTCAACGATGCGATCCTTCACGTCCTTCAGGCCGTAGTGATCGTCGTCGAGCACCTGAATTGCATGCGGAAGTTCGAGATGATCGTCGGACCGTTTGCCCCACGGCAGCTCAGCCATCCACTCGAGATACGTGCGAATGACCTGCGCTTCCATCGACTCGCGGCCGGAGCGTTCGAGACGCCCGAGTTCACGCTCGACTTCGGCGCGCGCTTCTTTCGGAAGCTCGAGCTTCGCGAGTTTTTCGCGCAGCTCGCCGATTTCCTTGGCCTGATCGTCGTCGCCGAGCTCTTTTTGAATCGCCTTCATCTGCTCGCGCAGGAACATTTCGCGCTGGCGCTCGCCAAGTTCTTCCTGCACCTGCGATTTGATCTCGTCCTGCGCTTCGAGGAGCGAAATCTGCCGCTGCACGTGCACGAGCACGCGCCGCAGGCGCTCTTCGACGGAAAGCGTTTCGAGAAGTCCCTGTTTTTCTGGAACGGTGAGTTCGATATAACCCGCGACGAGATCGGCGAATTTGCCGGGCTCGGTCACGGAATCGAGCACCTGATGCACGACTTCTTCGGGGAGGCCGCGACGCTCGCCGAGCTCGGCGGCGCGTTCGCGAATTTCCTTGTGGAGTGCCTCGAATGCGGGGTCCTTTTCGTCGAGCGGTGACATCTCCTCGATGTCCATCACGACGGCGGAGAGGAAGCCCTCGCCTTGTACGTACTGGAGCGCGGTCGCGCGCTGCTCGCCCTGGAGGAGGAGCTGCACGCCGCCCAGGCCGCGCTGGACCTGGCCGATTCGGGCGATTACGCCCGTGCTGTAGAGGATTTCGGCGCTCGGCTCATCCGTGTTGTCGCGCTGCGCGACGGCAAAAACGAGACGGTCACCCTTGAGGGCGGACTCGATGGCCCGCAGGGTTCCCGGGCGGCCCGCCGCGATAGGGGCGGTGAGTCCCGGGAAGATTACTGTCCCGCGCAAAGGCAGGACTGGGAGTGTCTGTCGTGTGCTCATGTCGTCGGTACTCTGCAAGTGGTGTTCCAGCCTGAGTTACGACATAAAGACAGGGATTGCAACTTTCGTATGCCGTCGTGACGTAGTGACTGTCAGCCTGCGGGGAATGCACCATTTGGTGCAATCACTGGAGGCAAGGCCTCACTGCCTTGTATCCTTGTACGGCGCGGTGCTATGCTCTCCATTTCTACGACCCCCATTCCAGGAAAAGTGGACGAACCGCAGATCACGCAGTCGGACGCCGAGCTGCGCTCGCACGTCGAGCGCGTGCTCGAAGCGACGTACGAGCTCGATCGCGAGATTGGACGCGGCGGGATGGGGATCGTCTACCGCGCGAAGGATCGTCGTCTCAAGCGAACCGTCGCGATAAAGCTTCTACCCCCGGAACTCGCATTTCGCTCCGAGATCCGCTCGCGGTTTCTCCGCGAGGCGGAGACGGCGGCGCAGCTTTCGCATCCCTGCATCGTTCCGATTTACAGCGTCGACGAAAAGGACGGCCTCGTCTTTTTCGTGATGGCGTTCGTCGATGGCGACACGCTCGCGAAACGGATTCACGATCGTGGAGCGCTCGACCCGGCCGAAGTGCGGCGCATCCTCCGCGAAGTCGGCGACGCGCTCTCGTACGCGCATGCGCACGGCGTCGTGCACCGCGACATCAAGCCCGAGA
>DASYSH010000291.1:0-2367 GCA_036003525.1 Gemmatimonadaceae bacterium
GGCGGCGGTTGCCGTCGAAGGGAGCGCTCGACATGGGGTTATTCGGGATTTTATGACGGAGAACGAATAGGAGAGTGTGAAAGATATACTATTCTCGGAACATGTCTCGTGTCCGACTCCTCCTCGGCTGCTTTCTTCTGGCCGCATGCGCCCCAGAACCGGTGAAATGGGACGCGGCGACCACGCTCGCCGCCGTCGCTGCGCCGGGATCGCGTCTCTCGCTGCAAAACGGGGATTCTCCCGCAATGCAGACCGCGTGGCAGCCGCCGGCGCCGCCTTCGGGCCCGGCTGTTTGCGACGGCTCGATCGTCGCCACGCAGGCGCGCGGCGATACGGCGTTCGCGGCATGGTGGTCGCCGCGGGCGGACAGCACGGCGATGCTGCTCGTCGCCCGCTCGGACGATGCGGGACATACATGGCGCGCTCCGGAAACCGCCGACTCGACCGACCACGGCCACACCGGCTGCGGCCGTCCGGCCCCGTTCATCGCGGCTGATACGGCCAACGGCTACGTGCACGTCGTCTACTTCATGCTCGCGGCCGAGGGACCGGGTATATTTTTCACCCACTCGATGCGCGGTGGTGAGATGTTCCACTCGCCCGTTCCAATTGTCTACGGGGAACGCGCATCGGCTTCGGCTGTCGCCGTGAATGGCGACACGGTTGCCGTTGCTTACATCGATCCGAACGCCGCGACACCGCAACTCTGGGTCGCGCTGTCGCAAACCACAGGGCACATTTTCGACACGCGCATGGAGGTCTCGCCGTCCACGGTTCAGGCCTCGCGGCCCGCCGTCGCGGTGCGCGGACACACAATAGCGGTCGCGTGGCTCGAAACGAATCGCAGCGGCAGTGCGCCGACGATGGTGGTGCAAACCGGGCGCATTCTTTTCCGGAAGTGAGGTTCATCTGAACGTACTTCTCGCAGACGACGATCCGACGATGCGGCTGCTCCTCTCCAGAATGCTGGAGCAGGGCGGGCATGTCGTGACGACCGCTGCGGCGGATGGACAGGCGGCATGGGAATCGTACGTCGCGTCGCCCGCGCCGATGCTGATTCTCGACTGGGAGATGCCGAGGATGGACGGCCTCGAACTCTGCCGCCGCATCCGCTCGTCCGACCGCGGCGATGAAGCGTTCATTCTCGTCGTCACCGCGCGTGACAAGACGGAAGATCTGACCGCCGTCCTCGACGCGGGCGCGGATGACTATATGTCCAAGCCCGTGACGCCCGACAATCTGAATGCGCGCCTGCGCATCGCCGAGCGGCGGATCGAAGTGAATGCGGCGCGGCGCTCCGCAGAGGAGAATTTGCGAAAGGCGCAGTATCTGGCCGGCATCGGCGAGACGTCGCTCGCGCTGCAGCACGAGATCAACAATCCGCTCGCGGCGCTGCTGTCCAACACATCCCTGATCGATTCGGGGATGCTCTCGCCGGAGGAGATCCAGGAGTCGCTCGTGACGATCACGCAGATGGCGCGCCGCATCGCCGACGTGGTGAAGCGGCTGCGGCAGCTCAAGAATCCGACGAGCGTCGAATATCTCGGCAGCGCGAGGATGATCGACATCAACCGCACCGAGACGCCGCCGCCGAAACAATGAGCGCGCGTTTCATGGGATCGCATCCGGCCGACCCCGGCGGACCGGTTATGGCGGCGCGGCGCGCGGCGGCGGCGCAGATGCGGGCGTTCCAGTTTTTCACCGCCGTGCCGACGTATTACAACGAAAAAGTGAAGACGAAACCGGAGCGCGCGGTGAAATTCCGCGAGGCGCTCGACGCCGGCGGCATCGATCCGGCGCGCGTGATGGTGCATGGCGCCTACGTGCTGAACACGGCGTCGTCAGAGGAGGAAAAGGCCGTGCGCGCGAAGGCGGGTCTTGCGAGCGAACTCGCGCGGACGACCGCGTTCGGAGTGGGCGCGTGCTGTTTTCATCCCGGTTCCGCGGGCGACAGCGATCCCGGTGAAGCGTGCGACCGCGTGGGCGACGCGATTCGTCATGCGCTGGAGACAGTGCCCGAGACCGACAGCCACACGCGCGTGCTGATTGAAAACACGGCGGGCGCGGGAAAAACGATGGGACGGTCCGCGGAGGAAATCGCGCGAATGCTCGCGCGCGTGCCGAAAGAATTGCGCCATCGCACGGGGTACGGACTCGACACCTGTCACCTGTTTGCAAGCGGGCACGACATCGCGGGAAGCGCCGAGTCGCAGCGCGCGGTGCTCGATTCTTTCGAGCGGATCATCGGTGAGCGGCCGGGTTTTTTTCATCTGAACGACAGCAAGCATCCGTTCGGTTCGAACAAGGACAGACACGCGCTGATAGGTGAGGGCGCGATCGGCGTGGAGCCGTTTCGCTGGCTGCTCG
>DASYSH010000292.1:0-1646 GCA_036003525.1 Gemmatimonadaceae bacterium
GTGCGGCCAGAAGAGCGCGAGCGAGAGCGAATTGTCCGCGCGCTCGACCATTCCCACGAGACCTTCCGTGGTCACGACCGGCGCCATCGAATCGACGCCGGCGCTCTTGCCCGCGGAAAGCGTCACCGTAAAATCATCGCCGAGTCCGCGCCCCTGCAGCGCTTCAGCCGGAATGAATCCCCATTTCAGTGCCGCGCCGAGGCCGAGTAACTTGCGGAGCCGTTCATTCTCCTCTTCGACACCCGTGAGGCGCTGGGAACGGAGCGAAACGCTGTCGACGATTTTCAGTGCGGCATCGTGCGCGAGAAAGGCGCGGCGCGAGAGTTCGGCGCTCACCTGCATCGAAGCGAGCGGGGCGACGAGCGTCGAGCGAAGCGCGTACGCGGCGCCACTGCGCGCCGACGTGGGGAGAATCAGGCAGATGAGGGCGGTGATGGCACATGCCGCCGCCAATGCGAGGTCGACTGTTGGATTGGTTCGCGCGGGGCGCCGCACGGAGTCGCTGGTGCCTTATGGGTGATTAAGTGCTCAGCACCGACCAGTACTTCTCTTCATCGTCGAGAATGCGACCGCAGCCGCGTACGACGCATGTCAGCGGATCTTCGTCGACGTGAATCGGCAATCCCGTTTCCTGGGTGAGCAGCACGTCGAGGCCGCGGATCAGCGCGCCGCCGCCGGTCATGACGATGCCGCGATCCACGATGTCGCTCGCAAGTTCCGGCGGAGTGATTTCGAGCGCGCGGCGAACCGCGTCGACGATCTGCTGCACGGGCTCCTGGCATGCTTCGCGAATTTCCGCGGAGTGCACGCGCACGGTCTTTGGAATTCCGGAAACGAGATCGCGCCCCTTCACTTCCATTTCGCGTTCTTCGCCGAGTGGCGCGGCGGAACCGATCTGAATCTTGATTTGCTCCGCGGTCGGTTCGCCGATCAGCAGGTTGTAGCTCTTCCGCATGAACTGCACGATCGCCATGTCGAGCTCGTCGCCGCCGACGCGGATCGACGTGTCGCTGACAATTCCAGAGAGCGCAATGACCGCGATTTCGGTGGTGCCGCCGCCGATGTCGATCACCATGTTGCCCGTCGGCGTCTCGACCGGGAGACCGACACCGATCGCCGCGGCCATCGGTTCGGCGACCATGAACACTTCTTTCGCGCCTGCGCCGAGCGCCGAGTCGCGCACCGCGCGTTTTTCGACTTCGGTGATTCCCGACGGCACGCACACGATCACGCGCGGCTTCACCTTGAACACATGGTTCTCGATGATCAGCGTGAGAAAGTAGCGCAGCATTTTTTCCGTGACATCGAAGTCGGCGATGACGCCGTCTTTCATCGGACGCACGGCGATGATGCCTTCCGGCGTGCGGCCGAGCATGCGCTTCGCTTCGAGGCCGACACCCTTGATCTTTTTCGTCTCGCGATCCATCGCGACGACGGAGGGTTCGTTGAGGACGATTCCCTCGCCCTTCACATACACGAGCGTGTTTGCCGTGCCGAGATCAACGGCGATGGCGTTGGCTGGAAAAAAAGATCCGGACTTGAAGAAGGGCCAACGCATTGTGTTTGGATTCGCTGAGCGAGCGGATCGAAGGTGGTTTGCTCTTATGTATGTGAGAACGATTCAAATGTAGGCCGCGTCACACTAC
>DASYSH010000293.1:0-1887 GCA_036003525.1 Gemmatimonadaceae bacterium
GAACAGTTCCTGGATCGACGAGCGCGGCGAACGCGCGCTCGCGCAAAAGTATTTTGATCGCCTGCGTGTCAAACTCGCCAGTCCCGACGCGCCGGCGTCAGGACTTTCCGGCGGCAATCAGCAGAAACTGGTGCTCGCGCGATGGCTTGCCGCGGGAAGTCGCGTGCTCATTCTGGACGAGCCTACACGCGGTGTGGACGTCGGCGCGAAAGCGGAACTGCATCAGTGGATCGATCAGCTCGCGTCGGACGGTCATGCGATCCTGCTGATTTCGAGCGAACTCCCGGAGCTGCTCCACCTCTCGACGCGGATCATCGTGCTGCGCAAAGGGCGGATCGCCGGCGAAGTTCCGCGCGAATCCGCCTCACAGGAAACGCTGCTACGGTTGATGGCCGGGCTGCGCGCCGCCTGATTCGTCCGGCTGCATCCAGAGGACGATCATCAGCAGAATCGCGCCGCACGTAACGCCGGCGTCCGCGACGTTGAACGTCCAGAATCGTGAATCACCGATTCCGACGTCGATGAAATCCACGACGCCCTTCACCGAGCGCAGCCGGTCGAGAAGATTCCCGAGCGCGCCGCCCGCGACGAGCGCAAGCGCGATCGGCTGCGCGGTCTCGTTGTCCGCCGTTTTCAAATACATGCTGATGATCACGCCGATCATGACGACCGCGAGACCCGCAAACACGACGCGCGACGCGCCTCCGAGCGAGATGTTCATCGCGGCGCCGGCATTGTAATTGAGCGTGAATCGGACCCAATCGCCGAATATCGACGTGGGAACATGCGGCGTGAGCCGGCTTTCGACCATTCGCTTCGTGGCGAAGTCGAGCGCAACCCACGAGCCGAACAGCGGCCAGAATATGCGCGCCCGATGCGAACTCAGTGCGAACAATTTCAGATTCCGAATTGCGTGAAGTGGTGGTCGAGATGGCGGTACGCGAGCGCGCCCCATAAGCGGCCGCTCATCGCACCAAACGCGGGATGGGGCGGCCAGGTTTCACGCGGGGAGCGATCGGCGAACCGCTCGATCAGTGCGCTGAGCGTAACCACTTCGCCGTTCCACGCGGCCGGCGCACGCGCGAGCAGCTCGGGCGCCGTGGGCGTGCTCTTGGGCCAGGGCATGAAGTAGATGATCAAATGTTTGAGCACCGGAAATCGAATCACGACTTTTTTCGAGGCGACCGGCAGCTCACCCAGTGCCATCTTCAGCGAATCCGAAAGATGCACGACCATTTTCGGCGCCGTGAGTTTGCCCCAACGGGGCACGCGGTCCGGTTCGAGGCGCGCCAGTCGCTGCTGCAACTCAGCGCGGCTCGCCGCCTGAAAAATCGATTTGGTCATATCGGGCTGGCTCCTCGTCGAGTGTCCGGCGCACGACACAAGAATCGGGTCCGTGTAGCGATTTCGCCAGCGGCATTGTCAGCCCGCAGGGGAGACGGTATGATGGACGAGTTCACTCACCCACGGAGTCCCCGATGAAGAATTACCTCACCGAGGCAATCGGCACCTTTTTTCTGGTCTTGACGATTGGATTGTGCGTCAACGGCGGCGTCGCCATGGCGCCGCTCGCGATCGGTTCTGCGCTGATGGTCATGGTGTATGCGGGCGGGCCCGTGTCGGGCGGCCACTACAACCCGTCGGTCTCGCTCGCCGCGTGGATTCGCGGTGCGCTGCCGACGAAGGAACTGATTCCGTACTGGGTCGCGCAGTTCGCGGGCGCGGTGCTCGCCGGATTCCTCATCTATTATTTCACCGGCGCCGCGCTGCACGTCGCACCGGGCGCGAGCGCAACGTCGATGAAGGCGCTGGTCGCCGAAATTGTTTTCAGCTTCGCGCTTTCGTATGTCGTGCTGAATGTCGCGACGTCGAAAGCGACGGCGGGGA
>DASYSH010000294.1:0-4096 GCA_036003525.1 Gemmatimonadaceae bacterium
GTCGAGGGCGGCGGCTTTGCGGTCGTCGCGGAGGAAGTGCGCGCGCTCGCCGAGGAGAGCCGCCGCGCGAGCGACGAAGCCGGCGAAATCCTGCTCCGCTTCGAAGCGCAGATGCGCAGCGTCGCGCAGCAAATGCAGAGCGGCCAGGCGCTCGTGGCGGACGTCGAGCAGCTTTCGGAATCATCCCGCGGTGCGCTCGAACAGATCGTCCAGACGACAGCGCAGAGCGCCCAGAGCGCCCAGCGAATCGCGGCGACGTCGAACGAACAGCAGAGCGAATTCAACGTGCTGCTCGAGCGCGTCGCGCGCGTCTCGGAGATTTCGGGCCGCAATCGCGTGGGCGCGGAAGACGTGACGTCGTCCGCGGTCGATCAGGCCGAGGCGCTGCGCGGACTGGAAGGCGCGATCAACGGACTTCGCGAAGTCGTGACGAGCCTCAACGATCTCGCCCACCGCATCACGAACGTCGCGTGACCACCGCGCTCACCTCGGTGCCGGTGCCCGACCTTCCCGAGTGGGCGCAGGTCGGCGAGAAGCGTCTCGCGCACATCGCGCGGGTGACCGCGCTGCTCGACCGGTGGGCGGAGGAAATGTCGCTGGCAGCGGACGAGAAACTGGCCTGGCACGACGCCGGCCGTTTGCACGACGCGCTGCGCGACGCATCCGAGACGGAACTGCGCGCTCAGCTGAAGGGGACGTCGTTTGCCGAGTCGCCCTATGGAGTGCTGCACGGGCCCGCCGCCGCGGCGCGCCTCGAGCGCGAGGGCGAACAGCGCACCGGCGTGCTGCTCGCCGTGCGCTGGCACACCGTCGGCAATGCGGCGTGGGACCGGACCGGCCGCGCGCTCTTCATGGCTGATTTCCTCGAGCCCGGGCGCAGCTTCGCGCGCGATGACCGGCTCTTTCTCGCATCACTGCTGCCGCGCGATTTCGACGGTGTCTTTCGGCAGGTCGTTCGCATGCGTCTCGAGTGGACGCTGCGCGAAGGAAAGCCGCTCTTCCCGGAAAGCATCGTGCTCTGGAACTCCGTGAGCAGCACATGACGGTCCGCGACCGCAAGAAAACCGTGCTCTGGATCGTGCTGATCGCCGCGTTGTTGATCGCATGCGGCGCGATCGCGCGCCTCTACCTCCGGTCTCACCCGAGATCTCGCGCCGCCAGTTCGAAGGTCGAACGCGTTGTGCCGGACGGCGCGCACATCCGTGTCGAAGTACTCAACGCGACGGACACAAAAGGTCTTGCGCGCCGCGCGATGCTGGTGCTGCGCGATGCCGGCTTCGACGTCGTGTTCTTCGGCAACACGACGGAGCGCGCCGATACCACGCGCATCCTCGATCGATCCGGCCACGCGGACTGGGCCGCGCTCGCCTCGAAAGCGATGGGCCGCGCGAACGCCGTCGAGATGCCGGACAGCTCGCGCTTTCTCGATCTAACCGTTCTGGTCGGCCGTAATTGGACGCCGCCGCTCGAGCCGCTCTACCCGTAGCTGCCCGCACGCGGCCGCGATGTCCATCCCGCGGCTCTTTCTGATCGCGACCTCGACGCCGCGGTCCCGGAGCTGACGCGCGAACGCGCCGATCATGTCGCGGGGCGTCGGCACGAATCCCATGCCGCCACCCGGGTGCAGCGGAATCAGATTCACGAACGCCTTGCAGCGGCGCGCCAGCGTCGCGAGTTCCGCCGCGATCGCCGGCGTGTCGTTCACACCGCCGAGCATGACGTACTCGAACGTCACGCGCCGGTCGAACCGCGCGGCCGCGTCGATCACGTCCGCGAGAGGGAATTTCGTATTCACCGGCATCAGTGTCGCGCGCAAGCCATCGGTGGGCGCGTGCACCGAGATGGCAAGACGGAACTGTTCCTTGCGCGCCGCGAGCGCTTCGATGCCCGGAAGCCAGCCCACGGTCGACACGGTGATGTGCCGCGCGCCGATCTCGAATCCTTTCGGATCGTTGAGAATCGTGAGCGTTTTGTCGACCGCCTCCCAGTTCATCAGCGGCTCGCCCATCCCCATGAAGACGATGTTCGTCGCGAAGAGCGGGGGAGCGAGCATCGCGAGTTCGCGCACCTGTCCCGCGATTTCGTGCGGCGCGAGATTGCGCGCGAATCCCATCGCGCCCGTCGCGCAGAACGAACACTTCAGCGCGCACCCTGCCTGCGACGAAACGCAAAACGTCATCCGGTCGCCGTCGGGAATCGCGACGGTTTCGATCGACTGGCCGTCGTGCATCGTGAACAAGAACTTGCGCGTGCCGTCGGTCGATTGCTGTTCGGTCGCGAGCGTGAGCCGCGGCATCGTGAAATGCTCCGCGAGCAGCGCCCGAAACTCTCTCGGCAGGTCTGTCATGTCCTCGAAGTCGCGCGCCGGGCTCGCGCCCCACAGGCGACGCGCCGCCTGACTTCCTCGATACGCCGGGACGCCATGCGACTCCGCGAACGCGCGCAGGGCGGACTCGGCCTCGGCAGGCGTCAGGTCGAGCAGATTCGTGCGCGGCACATCCGGCGTCTTTGTCATTTCAGCAGCGAACTCAGAGAGAACTGGTACGTGGGTGCGAGCCCGTTCACACCATCTTCGCGCGCGACGCCCACACTGTAGCCCGCGAAGTGCAGAGCGATGCCGAGACGCATGCGCACGCTCGTGCCGTCATAAATGTCCGTGTGCACCGGGCCGCCGCGTACTTCCCAGTCGCCCCAGCGCGCCGATGCAAACAGATAGTGCTCGGTGAACAGACTCTGCGCGACTTGCAGCGAATAACCCAGCCGCACCGAGTGGACGCTGTCCGGGCCCAGAATCCGCGCGTCGAAACCGGCGAGCCAGCTCGCCCGTTCGGTCGCCGCAGCGCCGGGACTCAATAAAAATGTCGATGCCGCGACGCGCACGTCGAAACGTGTGAGGTGCTCGAGTACCGCGCCGGCATCCGCCGACGCGCCGGTGCGGTTCACATCGTCGAGCTCGCCGTTCCGCGCCCGCAGTGCGACGCCGACGCTCAAATGCGACGTGAGGCGGCGCGCGGCAACGAGCGAGATCATCGTCGTCGCGTACGGCACCGGATTGCCGATGCTTTGCGGATCGGTGTCCGTGCGGACGATGTCGGAGACGGACGCGCGCGCGACGCTCAACGCGAATGTCGTGCTGCGCCAGGCCGTCGCGATGGAAAACAATTGTGCGCTCACCGCGATATCCGATGGCGCGTTCATCGCCGACGCAGAGAGCCGCCACTGCGATCCGTCAGGGAGCAGGGCGGTCGCCGGATTCCACATTCCGGTTCCGGCGGTCGTGCCAAGCGCCGGAGCCTCGGCTGTAAGCCCGATCGGGAAGGTGAGAAGGTCTCTTCCCGGGATTTCGGCGGACTGTCCCCATGCGGCCATAGGGCTCAGGGAGAGAACGGTGAACGCTATACGCCGCATATACTTAAGCTAGCCGGTCTACAGTGGTTTGGGCAACCCTCCGCGCTACCACCAAGTGACGGCGCCGCTTATATTTAGCCCGTATCTCACGATCCAAATAACCGGAGCAACCCCTGTTACTCAGCGAGCTGCTTTCAACGGAGCGCGTGCGCGTTCCGCTCGGCAGCCACTCAAAAGCCGACCTCCTGCGCGAACTCGTTCATTTGGCCGCCGGCGACGCCGGTGAGAAGACTTTCGGCGGAATCATCGACGCCGTCGAGGCGCGCGAGGCGCAGGTCAGCACGGCGTTGGGCGGGGGACTCGCCGTGCCGCATGGACGCACCGATCTGATTCCGGACGTGCGTCTGGCCGCGGGAATCGTGCGCAACGTTCCCGATTATATCGCGCTCGACGGCACACAGGTGCGTGTCGCGTTTCTCGTTCTCACTCCGGTCGCCGCGAGCGCGCAGCACGTAAAGCTGCTCTCGCGCATCGCGCGGCTGATGCACAATCCAGAATCGCGCGAGGCGCTCCTCGCGTCACCGACCGCCGGAGATTTCATGCAGGTGATCCACACGGCCGAGGCCGCCACGTGACCGCTTCATCAGTTCCAAATACATCGGTGTTCGCCACTTCGCTTCGTTCGCATCTCTCCGGATCGCTGCGGTCCGCCGACACCGGAGCGCAGGTGCGGCTCGGCGGCTGGGTG
>DASYSH010000295.1:0-5077 GCA_036003525.1 Gemmatimonadaceae bacterium
AAGGACGTCGAGTGCGCGGTCCGAAATAGTGTGAATGTGTTTCCCGGACACGCGCGCGAAATGCGTCGCGAAGAACGCCGTGAGCAGCAGCACGTCCTCGCCACGATCGACAAGGCGCGGCAGGTTGATCGTCACGACCGCGAGGCGGTAGAAGAGGTCCTCGCGGAAACGCCGTTCGGCAATGGCGGCGCGCAAATTCTGATTCGTTGCAGCAATCACACGAACGTCGACAGGGATCGTCTCCTTGCCGCCGAGACGCTCGATCTCATGCTCCTGAAGCACGCGGAGTATCTTCGCCTGCAGGGCCATGCTGAGGTCGCCGATCTCGTCGAGAAAGAGCGTTCCGCCAATGGCCAATTCAAAGCGGCCGGCACGCCGCGCGACCGCACCCGTAAATGCACCGCGCTCGTGGCCGAACAATTCGCTTTCGAGGAGATTTTCCGGTATCGCCGCGCAGTTGACCGCGATGAACGGTCCCGAGGCGCGCGGGCCATTCAGATGAATTGCGCGCGCGACGACCTCCTTACCCGTGCCGGATTCGCCGAGGATGAGCATCGTCGCGGTGTTCGGCGCGACGCGCGCAATCAGCTTGTACACATCGAGCATCGAGGCGTGCTGTCCCACCATCGCGGCTGCACCGGGCAAATCAGGCTGCACCGGCGGAAGCGGGATCGTGTGTTCATCACTCGCCGTCTGCACGCGATGAACCACGCGGTCGAAATCCTCGCGTCGAAGCGGCAGCGACAAGAGATCGTTCACGCCGAGGCGCTCGGCCTGGAGTACGATGCCGATCGACGGGCGTTCGATCAGCGCGATGAGATGCGACGGAGACGGCGCACCGCGCAGAGTGGCCATCCACCATTGCAGTTCATCGAGGGGACGATCGCCGAGCACCGTGAATACGATGTCGCAGTGCTGCTCGATCATCACGCGCACTGCGACCGGCAGATCGGCGGCCATCACGCATTCCACTCCGGAGTCCGCCGACCACTTCGAGAGCTTCGTGATTACGGATTTCGAGCTTGGCACCTGCGCCGAGCCGACCGCGAGGATCCGGAGCGCGCTGCGCGGCACTTCCGTTGTCAGGAAGCGCTCGCGGATATCCTCCGCGTTGCCACTATCGATGAAATTATTACTGACCAACGGCAACCCGGCGTTTCATGGTTCACGAGCGCGACGCGAGCGGATTGTCCGCTCTGACACGATGCGCGTTAAATACTTTAACCGGATCCTGTGACTCTTCGGTATCGCGCGAAAGAACCATGTCGCCGAACGCGCGGATTCAGGTGCAGGGTGTCGCCGGCGTGAGCGAAACGACCCGCGCGCGCGATCGCCGTGTGCGCGCAAGCGCGTTGCGCGTGTCGACGACCAGGGACGTGCTGTCCACCACATGCTGGTAATCGATGCGGGAGTGATCGGTGACGATCACCACGACATCGGCGCGCGAAAGGACATCGTCTGTCAGAGGCACGCTGACATGCTCACGGCCGTCTTCGCTAAATCGCGGCACGTGCGGATCGTGGTACGTCACGTCGGCGCCCCGCCCTTCCAGAAGGCGGATCACGTCGAGGGCGGGACTCTCGCGCATGTCGTCGATGTCCTTTTTGTAGGCGACGCCAAGCACGAGCACACGGCTCCCGCGCACCGCCTTCCGCGCATTATTGAGCGCGAGCGCAACCTTATCCGTGACGACATCCGGCATGGCACTGTTGATTTCGCTCGCCAGGTCGATGAATCGGGTCTTGTAGTTCAGCGTCCGCATCTTCCAGGCGAGGTAATGCGGGTCGAGCGGAATGCAGTGACCCCCAATGCCCGGGCCCGGCGTGAACTTCATGAACCCGAATGGCTTGCTCGCCGCGGCGTCGATCACTTCCCACACATCCACTCCGAGCCGGTCGCAGATGAGCGCCATCTCGTTGACCAGCCCGATGTTCACGGCGCGAAAGGTGTTCTCGAGGAGCTTGGTGAGTTCGGCCGCCTCGGGTGAGGAAACCGGCACGATACGATCGATGCACGTGCTGTAGAGCGCGGACGCCGCGGCGGTGCACGCCGGCGTGATGCCGCCGAGCACCTTCGGCGTGTTCCTCGTATTCCATTTTGGATTGCCGGGATCGACGCGCTCGGGGGAGAACGCGAGAAACACGTCGCGGCCGATCATCAAACCGAGATCCTCGAGGCGCGGCTGCATGACATCGCGCGTGGTCCCCGGGTAGGTCGTGCTTTCGAGCACGATGAGCATTCCCTTGTGCGCGTGGCGCGCCACCGCATTTGCCGACGCGATGACATACGACATATCGGGATCGCGGGTCTTCGCGAGCGGAGTCGGGACCGCGATCGAGACGGTATCGGCGCGGCCGATCTCGGCTTCGTCCGTGGTCGCGGTGAACCTTCCGCTCTTCACATGGCGGGCGAGGAGCTGCGACGGGACATCCTGAATGTGCGAGCGGCCGAGCATCAACTGGTCGACAAGCGCGTCGCTCACGTCATATCCGACGACGTGAAAGCCCGCATCGCACAGCTCCATCGCGAGCGGGAGCCCGACGTATCCAAGCCCGATCACGCTCGTTACCGCGGAGCGATCGGCCAATTTCGCAAGCAGAGTGGTGAGTTCGGGCGTTTCGGACGCAATCGCGTCGACCGGCGGGAGCATGGTTGCAGTCATTGATATTCCTCAGTACACGGCTCCGTCGCACAGCACGGCGGCCATCCGTTCGGCCGCGTGTCCATCCCAGCGCTCGATCGGAAGTGGCGCCGACGATGCGGCGTGTCCGAGCGCGGAGCGCGCGCTGTTCACGATCGCGTTGCGCTCGGGGGCGACCAGACGGTTGGTTCCCTGATCCAGGGTGATGGGGCGCTCCGTATTGGGGCGCACAGTGAGACACGGAACTCCGAGAAACGTCGTCTCCTCCTGCAGTCCGCCGGAGTCTGTCACGACCAGCTGCGCCGAAGACATGAGCCCGAGCATTTCCAGATAGCCGAACGGCTGATGCAGCTGCAGACCGCCGCCGCCGTTCGGGGTGATGTTCCACTCGCGCATGCGGCGCTTGGTGCGGGGATGAAGCGGCAGGAGCACGGTCATGTCGTGACTCAGCTCCTCGAGCGCGCCGATGAGTTCGCGCAGCCGGCACTCGTTATCGACGTTCGAAGGCCGGTGGAGCGTCGCGATGGCATATCGCGTGTTCGTCAAGCCGAGTCTCCCCGGATGGTCCGCGGCGCGCGCACGCGGCAGCATCGTCACGAGCACGTCGATCATCACGTTGCCAACGAAGTGAATCCGGTCGGCGGCGACCCCCTCATTGCGCAGATTGTGCACGGCGTCTGGTGACGGCGCATAGAGAATGTCGGCGAGTTGATCGGTGGCGAGCCTGTTGATCTCCTCGGGCATCGTGCGGTCGCGGCTCCTCAGCCCCGCCTCGACATGCGCGATCTTGATATTGCGTTTCGCCGCGCCGATCGTCGCGGCGAGCGTCGAGTTTACGTCGCCGTATGTGAGGACGATATCCGGTTTCTCGCGTTCGAGAATCGGATCGAGTCGCATCATGATGACGCCGATTTGCACCGCCGGCGCATCGTCACCCACGGACAGGTGATACCGCGGCACCGGAATTTCGAGGTCGTCGAAAAACGAACCGGACATCGCCAGGTCGTAATGCTGACCGGTGTGCACGATGATGTGCTCGACCGTTCCGCGCCGGGTAAACTCGCGCGCGATCGGCGCGAGTTTCATGAAGTTGGGCCTGGTCCCAACGACGGAGAGAATCTTCATCGACGGAGCAGCAGCACGACTGTGACGATCGCGAGCGGAATCCCGACGATCAAACTCACCACGCGCATGTGACTTTCGAAGTCGGCCGTATGCGGCACCATGACCTCGTCACCCGATTGCACGTTCAGCTGCTCGAGCGTCGCGCCGCCCGCGAGCGCGCGCTGCAATGGCTCACCGGTATCTATGACGACGCCGGTCCGGTCGATGTGAAGTTTCTTCATCTCCGCATCTTTCGTCGGACCGCCGGCCGCGTTGAGGACATCGGTAAACACGGCCTCCGCAGGCACGGAATAGAATCCGGGCCTGTTCACTTCGCCAAGCACCCCGACGCGAACAAGCGCCCGGGCATGAACGACAGGGTTCTTTATGTAGCGGCCAATCTCGCGCGTCATGCCGTCCTGGAGGTTGTCGCGGCGCACGCCGTCGAGACGGATCGAGCCGAGCACGGGAAGGTCGACCGCCGGGCCGGCGCGCACGGTGAATGTGTCGGTAAGTGTCGGCTCGCCTTCCACGGCGAGCAGGATCCGGTCGCCGGCGCGCAGTTCGAGCCCCGACGCGGGCGGCGCCGCCTGCGCACCGGCGTGCGAGACGAGCATGGTGGCCGCCGCAAGGACGCCGGCGGCCGCAAGAGAGAGGACTTCGACAATTTTTTTCTGCATGGTCATTCCACGGTTACGCTCTTCGCGAGATTGCGCGGCTGATCGACATCGCATCCGCGGAGAACGGCGATATGGTACGCGAGCAATTGGAGCGGGATCGATGCGACGACCGGCATCACGAGCGGCGTGCACGCGGGCAGCCGAAGTTGATGGGCCGCAATGCCGCGAAGGTCGCCATTGCCCTCGCTCGTGAGCGCGATGATCTGGCCGCCGCGCGCCTTCACCTCGGCCATGTTCGACATCACTTTCGGATAGGCGCGATCGTTCGGCGCGATGAACACGACCGGCATATTGGCATCAATCAGCGCGATGGGACCGTGCTTCATCTCCGCCGCGGGATACCCCTCGGCGTGCACGTAGCTGATCTCCTTGAGTTTCAGCGCGCCCTCGAGCGCGACGGGGAAATGGACGCCGCGGCCAAGATAGAGCACGTGCTCGCGTTCTGCGTACGCCTCCGCGACGACCTTCACGGCGTCTTCGCATGCGAGCGCGCGGCTGACGAGGTCGGGCAAACCGGCGATCTGCCCGACGATCTGCGCGCCGTCGGCCTGCGACACATCGCGGAATCGCCCGACATAGAGCGCAAACATCATCAGCGCGACGAGCTGCGCCGTGAACGCTTTCGTGGATGCGACACCGATTTCAGGGCCCG
>DASYSH010000296.1:0-11015 GCA_036003525.1 Gemmatimonadaceae bacterium
CTTTGAAAAAGCCGCGTGGTTCAGACATCTTCAGTCGCAGCACCGGATCCATCATGCGCTGCCCGAGACGAACTACGGTGTGACGATGAGATTTTGGGACCGGGTTTTCCGCACGGAGTTCGTGAAGAACATCGACTGAGCACTGTGAGTTGCCGGCCTCAGTTTTAGAACAAAAGCTTATGGCGGTCGGCTAATAGCGGTTGAAACACAAACAAAAAGGCAGAGCCGATCGTGGCTCTGCCTTTTTGCTGGAGCTCACCAACTATTTACGGGAGCGGCTGCGTCACACCCTTGAACTTGCCGTCCTTCATCAGGGTGATCGAGGCAACAGATTTGCCCTTCCCCGACCCAACCGGCGACACCTCTACGGCTGTGAAGCCCGGATTTGCCGCGAGGGCCGACGCGACCGCCGACGCGAGCGTGGTCGTCGCTTTCGACGACGCGCTGCTCTCGTCCTTGGCCTCTTTCAAATCGTCGCCGCTCGTGATCTTGTCGGTCTTGACGACCTTTCCGGTCGTGTGATCGATGAAGACCTCCGAGAACGCGCCCGCCTTCTCGACGAAGACGGTGAGCTGCAGCTTGCCGTCCTCGAATTCATACCGCGCGGAAATCGGCTTGCCGGAGGCGCCGGCGGTCGTAAGCGCATCCGCGAGCGCCACGTGATTCGCGCCCTTCATCGCCGCGGCCAGTTGCGCGTGCGCCTGCGTTGCCTGGGCCGACGCAACGCTCGCAAACAACAAAGCTCCGGCGGCGGTCAGTCGAGCCAGCGTTTTCACCGAATACATGGTTCGTCTCCGCTTGCGATCGGGTAAAGAGTTAGTTCTTGTGACGAAAGGTGATGCGGCCCCGACTCAGATCGTACGGCGAAACCTCAACCGAAACTCTGTCACCCTGCAAAACCCTGATGCGGAATCTGCGCATCTTGCCGGCCATCGTCGCGAGCACATCATGACCGTTCGTCAGATGCACGCGAAACGTCGCGCTGGGCAGCACTTCAGTGACGGTTCCTTCGAGCTCGATCGCTTCTTCCTTCGCCATGGAATCCAGGTAAGAGGTCATTACAGCTTCACGCACGACGGCTTTACCGCCGGAGCAGTAACCCGCTAAATGTAGCCGGGCCCCCGTCAGCCTACCAGCTTCGCGTCCATCGTGATTCGGGTGTTGAACAGCTTCGAAACCGGACACCCCGCCTTCGCCACGCCCGCGAGACGCTCGAACGTCGCCTGGTCGGTCCCGGCGATCCTGGCTTCGCACGCGAGATGGATATGCGTGATGCCGAAGCCGCCCTCGACCTTCTCGACCGTAACCGTCGCCGTCGTCGCAATGCTCTCGGCCGTGAGTTTCTCGCCCGCGAGCTGACCCGACAGCGCCATCGAGAAACAGCCGGCGTGCGCAGCGCCGAGCAGTTCTTCGGGATTCGTGCCGGCGCCGTTTTCGAAGCGGCTCGTGAACGAGTACGGCGCATCCTTCAGCGTGCCGCTCTCGGTGGAAACAGTCCCCTTCCCTTCCTTCAATGTGCCCTTCCACAGCGCGCTTCCCTTGCGATCCATATTCCGCGATCTCCGTGATGTGGTTACGATGGGGATACCTGAATCATAACTCCGACATCGGACGCAACGTGATGATATACAATAGATCCTCCGCCGGGCGCCGCGCCGCCGCGGCCTCGATGCTGCTGCTGGCGACGGTTGCGGCGCGCGGCGGCGCGCAGCAGGCGGCGCTCCAAAAAACCGGCGACGATGAGATCGATAAACGTGTCGCCGCCGTCATGCCGCAGGTGATCGCATGGCGCCGCGACTTCCATCAGCATCCCGAACTCGGCAATCACGAGGTGCGCACGGCGAAAATCGTCGCCGACTATTTGCGCTCGCTCGGCATCGAAGTGCGCGAGGGCGTGGCGACGACGGGCGTCGTCGGCGTGCTGCGCGGCGGAAAACCGGGCGGCGTGGTCGCGCTGCGCGCCGACATGGATGCGCTTCCCGTTACCGAGATGGTCGACCTGCCGTTCAAATCGACGGTGCACGCGACGTTTGCGGGACAGGATGTCGGCGTGATGCATGCCTGCGGGCACGACGCGCACACCGCGATGCTGATGGGCGCGGCGGCCGTGCTCGCGGGCATGAAGGCGCAGCTGCCGGGAACGGTGAAATTTATTTTTCAGCCGTCGGAGGAAGGACCGCCTCCGGGCGAACGCGGCGGCGCATCGGTGATGATCGAACAGGGCGCCCTCGAAAGTCCAGCGCCCTCGGCGATTTTCGGGCTGCACGTCTGGCCGGAAGAACCGGGCAAGCTGAGCTTCAAGCCCGGTGCCGAAATGTCGATGGCCGATGTGCTGACGATCATCGTGAAAGGCAAGCAGACGCACGGCGCGCAGCCGTGGAAGGGCGTCGATCCCGTGGTGATCTCGGCGCAGATCATCAGCGCGCTGCAAACGATCACATCGCGACAGACCGACATCACCGAAGCGCCGGCGATCGTGACGGTTTCGACGATCAACGGCGGCCTGCGCTTCAACATCATTCCGGACAGCGTCGTGATGACCGGCACCGTGCGCACCTTCACGAAGCCGATGCGTGAGGATGTGCACGCGCGCATCACCCGCACCGCACAGATGATCGCGCAGGCGTCCGGCGCGACGGCGACCGTGAGTTTCGGAAATGCGACCGGCACATCGCCGGTGTTCAACGATCCCGCACTGCTGACGCGCATGACGCCGACGATTCTGCGAGTCGCGGGCGGAAAGATCAATCCCAACGCGGTGTGGATGCCGAGCGAGGATTACGCGCTGTACCAGGAGAAGATTCCCGGACTCTTTCTGTTTCTCGGCATCAACAAGCCCGGCGTGAAGATCGACGACGCCGCGGCGAATCACTCGCCGTACTTTTTTGTGAACGAAGACGCGCTGCCGGTCGGGGTGAAGGCGCTCGCCGGCATGGCGTTCGACTATCTGTCAGGCGGGGCGAAGTAGGGTGTTCGCTGATTGGCTCGAGCCGGTCGCGGTCGCCACGGGAATTGTCAGCGTGTACTTGCAGATCAAGCAAAACATCTGGAACTGGCCGATCGCGCTCATAAATGTTTCGCTGTATTTCGTGGTCTTTCGCGACCAGAAGCTCTACGCTGACATGGGATTGCAGGTGATCTATTTCGTGCTGTCGCTGTACGGATGGTACGAATGGCTCTATGGCGGAAAGAACAAGACCGAGCTCAAGATTTCGCGCGGCAATCCGCGGATGGCGCTGACGCTCACCGCGATCGGCGTGGTTGGCGTGGCAGTGCTCGGAACGGTGTTCGCGCGCTACACCGACGCCGCGCTGCCATACGTCGACTCCGCCACGGCGACCACGAGTTTGATCGCGCAGTGGATGATCACGCGGAAGGTTCTCGAGAACTGGCTCGTGTGGATCGCCGTGAATGTGGTGTACATCGGGATGTTCATCTTCAAGCATTTGTACCTCACGGCCGGCCTGTACGCCGTTTTCTTCGTGCTCGCAGTGATGGGCTATCTGCAGTGGCGCCGGTCGTACCGCGCCGATCCGTTGATTGCGCCGGCGGTCGTCACGGCGTGACGCGGCGGATCGTGCTCACCGGTCCGGAAGCGTCGGGAAAAACGACGCTCGCGAGAGCCCTCGCGCGGAATTTTCGCGCGCCGTGGCTTCCGGAGCAGGCGCGGCTCTACGCGGAGGCGGTGAAGCGCGAGCTCACCGCGGCCGACGCGGAGTTGATCGCACAGCGCACGATCGATGCCGATGACGCGGCGCTCGCAGGCGATCCGCCGCTCTTGCTGCTCGACACCGATCTGATTTCGACCGTGGTTTATGTGCGGCACTACTACGGACCGTGCCCGGCATGGATCGAGGAGGCCGCGCGCGAACGGCGCGCAGATCTCTACCTTCTGTGCGCGCCCGATCTTCCCTGGACCGCGGACGGAATCCGCGACCGGCCGGAGCAGCGGCGCGAAATATTTGCGCTGTTCGAAGGCGCCATGAAAGAGTTCGATTGCACGGTCGTGGATGTCGCGGGCGCGGGTGTCGCGCGCGAACGTGACGCGCTGTCCGCCGCGAACGCGCTGATCGCCGCGGCGGGTCATCGCTGATGCAGGACGTTCCGGCGGCGCTTGTGGGTGAACTGTCCGCCGCGCTGCTCGAGGCGTCGATCACCGTCGCGCTGGCGCTGCTGTGCGCCGCGCTCTGGCGCCGCACCAAACAGCCGTACTTCGGATGGTGGGCGCTCGCGTTTTCGCTGTTCGTCGCGCGCATCACGGTCATCGCGGTGTTCATTGCGACAAACGATCGCGCGTGGCTGTTCTGGCACCAGGTCATCACAGGCTGGACCGGCCTCGCGCTGCTCTGGGCCGCCGCCGTGTTCGCGCACGCCGCGGCGTGGAAAAATCGCTACTGGCTGCTCGTCGCCTTTCCGCTGCTGTGGAGCTACATCGCGGTCATTCACCTCGACAACTTCGTGCTCGCCGCCGTCCCCGCCGTGGTGTTTCTCTCCGCCGCGACGCTGTGGACGGGGATCGTGCTGCTCAGGTATCGCCGCGAAGAAACGCGCGGTGGCAGCACGCTGCTCGGCTGGACCTTTCTGCTCTGGGGGCTGCACCATCTCGACTACACGCTGCTGCGCGCCCGTGGAGCCTGGAGCCCGTGGGGCTATTACATCGACATTCTGTTCCTGCTCGCGGTCGGCGCCGGAATTCTCCTCCTCGTGAACGCGGATCTGGCGAGCCGCCTGCAGGTGCGCACATCGGAACTCGAAGCGCTTTCACGGCGCATGGTGCAGCATCACGAGGAAGAGCGGCGCCGGCTGTCGCTCGAGCTGCACGATGAAACGGCGCAGGTGTTCGCCGCGGTGAAGATGCAGCTCGGCGTGGTACGCGAGCGTGTCGCCGAGGAGGAAGCACGCAGCCTCGACCGCGCGCTCGAACTCGTCGACGAAGGCATGCGCGGAATCCGCAACGTGACGAACGACCTGCGGCCGTCGCTGCTCGACGACCTCGGATTGTTGCCTGCGCTCCGTTCCCTGGTCACCGAGTTCGCGGAACGGCGCGGCGTGAAGGTCACACTCGATGCGCCGGAATCGCTGCCGGTGCTCGCGGACGAAGCCGAGGTCGCCCTGTTTCGCGCGCTGCAGGAAGCGCTGTCGAACGTCGCGCGGCACGCCGGAAACGCGCCGGCGAACGTCGAGATTCACGCGACCGGCAGTGAAGTGACGATGCGCGTGACCGATCGCGGGCCCGGCTTCGGCGGCGAGAGCTCGCTTGCGCAGCTCGAAGCGGAGGGACATCTCGGACTCGCCGGCATGCGCGAACGCATCACCGCGCTCGGCGGCGACGTCTCGGTGAAATCGGCGCCGGGTGAGGGCGTCGCGATCATGATCCGGATACCAGTCACGGAGGGGAACTCGCAGTGAGTGCATCGGAGCCGATTCGCGTGCTCGTGGTGGACGACCACGCGGTTGTGCGCGAGGGAATCCGCCGCGTGCTCAGCAGTGCGGCGGGATTCGCCGTCGTAGGCGAGGCAAAGAGCGGAACGGAAGCGGTCGCGACCGCGGCGAAGCTGCAGCCGAATGTCGTCGTCCTGGATATCTCGATGCCCGGCGGATCTGGACTGCACGCCGCGGGCGAGATTCTCGAACGCGTGAAGGGCGTGCGCATCCTGATGCTCAGCGTGCACGAAGACGTCGAATACGTGCTGGAGAGCGTGCGCGTCGGAGCGCACGGATATCTCCGCAAAGATTCCACGCCCGCCGAACTGCGCGACGCAATTCGCGCGGTGCATGCCGGCAAGAGCTATTTCTCGCCGGCGCTCGCGGCGCAAATGGCAGAGGCGGCCCGCAAAGGAAGCGAGGCGAAAGAGAAGTCGCCGCCGCTCGCGACGGAGGTGCTGACCGCGCGCGAGCGCGAGATTCTCGTGCACATCGCCCAGGGGAAGACGAACAAGGAGATCGGAATCGAACTTGGGATCAGCACGCGCACCGTCGAGGCGCACCGGGATTCGCTGATGCGGAAAATCGGCGTCAGGACGGTGGCCGGACTGACGCGTCTCGCGCTCGAGCAGGGGCTGCTGAAGTAATTACCTGACGGCAGCGACGCGATCGAGAGCGAAATCGAGCCGGCGCACGAATTCCGCGACCGTCTGCACGCAGTGGTAATAAAATCCCGGTTCGATATGCCCGACCTTGTCGCCCGGCTTGTGGTAGTCGGGATGATCCTCGACGCCGAAATAGACGAACGGAATTTTCTTCGTCGCAAACGGCCCCTGATCCGATTGCTGGATCCAGTTGTTTTCACCGACGCCCGTGTCGTGGCCGAGCAACAGCTTGACCGGCGCCACCGCCGCGATGCTGTCGAGCAGCGGCTTCATCACGGGATACGGAGTGGCGCCCGACGCGTAGAGCTCGCCCTTCACATTGCGGCTTACCATGTCGAGGTTCACGTCCGCGACGATCCGTTCGACCGGGACGGGCGGCGTTTCGAGAAATGCCTTGGCGCCGAGCAGACCCGATTCTTCGCCGTCGAACAGGGCGAAGATGATCGAGTTCTGGGGAGGATGCCGCTTGAACCATGCGGCCATCGCGAGCACCGCCGCTGTTCCCGACGCGTTGTCGTCGGCGCCGTTGTAGATCACGCCGTTGCGAACGCCGAGGTGATCGTAATGCGCCGAGACGACGATGTAACGATCGGCGTGTTTCGTGCCGCGAACGATTCCCGTGAGATTCACGCCGTTCAGTTCTGCGGTGCGGGTCTTCGACGTGAACGGCATTTCGAACTGCGCGCCGAGCGGGGCGATGCCGATCCGCCTCAGCGCGCCCGTCAAAAATGCGCGCGCACGGGCGCCACCGGGCGTCCCGATGCGGCGGCCCTCCATGGAATCCGCCGCGAGCGCCGAGATGTCCGCGATGAGACGCGAAGAGTCGAGCGCCGGAACGGCGGACGGCGCCTGCGATGCTCTTCGCCCGACCAACAGCAGGGCATCTCCGACGGGGCGTTCGCCCGCAGAATCGCTCGGCGAATTCACAATGCGATTGCGCACGACCATCGTCGTCGATCCGCCGCCGTCGAGATTGAGCGCTTGATACGCGCCGAGTTCGCGCATGAAATCGCCGAGCTCAACGCCGGTCATTCCCACGCTCGTCTTCGAGCGGCCGTCTACCGTGACGAGATAGAGCGTCGTGCTGTCACCGCTGATGCCGACGGCCGTGCGCGGATTTCGCACGTCGATATTGTGCGGCACAGCGCCTTCGAGCGCGCCGGCGTTTCCGGCGATGTTCGAGCCATCGCGCACGAGGCGGGGCCAGCCTCCCGCGAGGAGCGACAGCGGAGCCGTCCGCGGCATCGCGCGCATGACAATCCTGAGCGTGTCGCCCGCGCGGACGCCGCCGACCGGAAGCGCGAACGATTCGTATCCGACCAGCGCCGCGCCACCGTCCGAGGGCGCGCCGCGCACGTATAGCAGCGTGTCTGCACGGCGGCCCGCCGCCGCGAGCTGGATGCGGAAATTCGTGCGAATGGAGTCGGTCTCGAGCGGACCGTCGTAGCGCGGTGAGAAGAAAGCGACAGAGTTCGCGCTCCGCGGCACGGCGTTCAGCGCGCTGAGCGGGAACGTATCGCGGCGCGTGAGGGCGACTCCATCGAACGTGAACTGATCGATCAACGGATGGCCGTCGCGATCGAGCGCGAATTGCGAGTGCACATGGCCGATGGAATCGGCGCGCGAATCCGTCAGCGCGACTCCTTTCCACCATTCGCCGTCGACGACCACGTTGTTTTCGTTCTCGCCCGTTTTCAAGTCGAAAAAGTCCGCGTTGATCGCGCCGATGACCGTCTCGCCGCGGGCGCCGAGGCGTTCGGCCATCGCGCTCGTTTTCTCGCGGCCGCGAAGCCGGTCGAGCGCGCGGACGTGGCGCAGTGCATACTCCGGCCTGCGGAGATCGATCGTGAGGATGTTGATCACGAACGGACCCGACAGCCGGACGAGACGCGTGTACGTGACGCCCGGCGCGACGGACTCGGACGTGCTCGAATCCGCGGGCTGCGCGGCCAGCACGTGTGCGCCCATCACCAGCGCGAGCGCGATCAATGTTCGGGCAAATGACACGGAGAAACATCCCTGAAATGGGTTCATGATAAACATCGTGGCGGAGCCATAAAGGCGCTATCTTTCCCCGCGTACCAACAGCCCGAGTGTCCCAATGAATTCATCACGCCACGCCGGTCTGAAGCTGGCCGGCACCGAGCCCGGTCCGGCGAACGCGCCGCGCGAAATCCCGGGCGAGCACGTCGCGCGCAATCCGGGCATGCCGCTCGACCTCGATCTCGTGCTCGCACAGCGGGTGAATCGCAGCGCCGTCGAACGTCGCGCGGCGACGCTGCCCGGACGCCGCACGGTCAAGAAGCAATGGCAGGCCGGCTGGCTGCTGCGCGCCGTTTCGCTGATCGATCTCACGACGCTTTCCGGTGACGACACCGCGGGAAATGTGCGCCGGCTCTGCGCGAAGGCGATGCATCCGATCCGCCCCGATCTCGAGCGCACGCTCGGCGTCGAACAGCTGCACATCACGACCGGCGCGGTGTGCGTGTATCACCAGCTCGTTCCCGTCGCCGTCGAAGCGCTGTCCGGATCGAACATTCCGGTCGCCGCGGTGAGCACGGGTTTCCCGGCGGGACTCTCGCCGCTCTCAACGCGGATTACGGAAGTCAGGGAGAGCGTCGCGGCGGGCGCGAAGGAAATCGACATCGTGATCACGCGCGGCCACGTGCTCACCGGCAACTGGCACGCACTGTATGACGAAGTCCGCGCATTCCGCGATGCGTGCGGTGAGTCGCACATGAAGGCGATTCTCGGCACCGGCGATCTCGCGACGCTCACCAACGTCGCGCGCGCGTCGATGGTCGCGATGATGGCCGGCGCGGATTTCATCAAGACGAGCACCGGAAAGGAAGGCGTCAACGCGACGCTGCCGATCTCGCTCGTCATGGTGCGGATGATCCGCGAATATTTTTCGCAGACCGGATTTGCGATCGGGTACAAACCGGCGGGCGGAATTCGCTCGGCAAAAAATTCGCTCGAATATCTCTATCTCATAAAAGAAGAACTCGGCGACCGCTGGCTGCGGCCCGACCTGTTCCGCTTTGGCGCGTCGGGCCTGCTCACCGACATCGAACGCCAGCTCGAGCACTTCGCCACCGGGCGCTACGCCGCGGCCCATCGTCAGCCCATGGTCTAACCGATGGCAGCCAGCACCGTCGCAGGAATTTTCGAGAGCATGGAGTACGGGCCCGCGCCGGAGAGCGACAAACCGGCGCTCGCGTGGATCGCACAGCACGAGGCCTCGTTCGGACATTTCATCGGCGGCGGGTGGACGAAACCCGCGAAGGGCGCGCGCTTCGACGTCATCGATCCTGCGACCGGAAAAGTTCTCGCGAAAGTTGCGCAAGGCAGCATCGGCGACGTCGATTCCGCCGTGAAAGCGGCGCGCAAGGCGCTCCCGGGATGGCGGAAGCTGAGCGGACACCAGCGCGCAAGACATTTGTACGCGCTCGCCAGAACCGTCCAGCGAAACTCGCGGCTGCTCGCGGTGCTCGAGTCCATGGACAACGGAAAGAGCATTCGCGAGACGCGCGACATCGACATTCCGCTCGTGGCGCGGCACTTCTACCATCACGCGGGCTGGGCGCAGCTGCTCGAGACGGAATTCCCGGACTACCACGGCGCGGGTGTCGTCGGACAGATCATTCCGTGGAATTTTCCGCTGCTGATGCTCGCGTGGAAAGTTGCACCGGCGCTCGCCGCGGGGTGCACGGTGATCTTGAAGCCGGCGGAATTCACGCCGCTCACGGCGCTCGCATTTGCGGAGCTCGCATCGGAAGCGGGACTGCCGCCCGGCGTGCTGAACATTCTCACCGGCGACGGCGCGACGGGCGCCGCACTGGTCGATCATCCGGGTGTCGACAAGCTCGCGTTCACCGGCAGCACCGACGTCGGCCGCATCATTCGCAAGGCGACGGCCGGAAGCGGCAAGAAACTTTCGCTCGAGCTCGGCGGCAAGTCGCCGTTCATCGTGTTCGAGGACGCCGATCTCGACAGCGTGGTCGAGGGCGTTGTGGATGCGATCTGGTTCAATCAGGGGCAGGTGTGCTGCGCGGGTTCGCGTTTGCTGATGCAGGAAGGCATCGCCGACGCACTCATCGCGAAGCTCCGCGCGCGAATGGAAAAACTCCGCGTGGGATCGCCGCTGGATAAGGCCGTGGACATGGGCGCGATCGTCGCGCCGGTGCAGCTCGAGCGGATTCGCTCCCTCGTGGAACAAGGCGCGCGGGAAGGCGCTGAAATGTGGCAGCCGAGCTGGGCCGTTCCAAAGGAGGGCTGCTTTTATCCGCCGACGCTGTTCACGAACGTTGCGCCCAGCAGCACCATCGCGCAGGTCGAGATATTCGGACCCGTGCTCGTGTCGATGAGTTTCCGCACGCCGGAGGAAGCCGTCGCGCTCGCGAACAATACGCCGTTCGGACTGGCCGCGAGCATCTGGAGCGAGAACATCAATCTCGCGCTCGATGTGGCGCCGAAAGTGAAAGCGGGCGTGGTGTGGATCAACTGCACGAACATGTTCGATGCGGCGGCTGGATTCGGCGGCTATCGCGAGTCGGGATACGGACGCGAGGGCGGACGCGAAGGGATGTGGGAGTACCTAAAACCGTCCGACGACCGAGGACCGAAGTCCGAAAAGGCGACCGGGAGGAAATTGATTGCCGCGAAGGCGAATTCCGGCAGTTTCGGTCCTCGGGCTTCGGACCTCGGTCCCGCTGTTGACCGCACCGCCAAACTCTTCATCGCCGGCAAGCAGGCGCGCCCCGACAGCGGCTACTCGATTCCCATCATCGCGGCCGGCGGCGCGACGGCAGGCGAAGTCGGAGAGGGCAACCGAAAGGACGTCAGAAACGCCGTCGAAGCGGCGCGCAACGCATCGGCGTCATGGGCGCGCAGTTCGGGACACAACCGCGGACAGATCCTGTATTA